>NZ_CP038440.1:0-215000 GCF_004683885.1 Brevundimonas sp. MF30-B
TGAAGACGGTGCGACGCCGATTTGATCGCGCCGGGTTGGAGCTGTCTGTTCGAGAGTGCGATCCCCCCCGCAAAGCCACCGGCTTCGCGGGACAGGAGAGATCGTCCCGAATGCACGGCCTTCCGAAGGGCGCGGTTCGGTTGGTTTTTCTTTCTGCTGCGGGGCAGGCGGTGATGGTGGGGGCGGTCAGAATGGCGGGTGGCATGACGGATCCGGAACATATCTGGACCGAGGCGGCGGGGCGTCTGAAGACCGAGATCGGCGACGGTCCGTTCAGCTCCTACATCGCGCCTTCGGCGGTGCGTCCCGACGGTCAGGGCAATCTGGTCCTGGTGACGCCGACGGCCTACGCCCGCGACTGGGTGCGCAAGAACGCGCTGCGCCGCATGAACGAGCTGTGGCTGGGCCTGGACGGCTTGAACCGCCGCCTGGAGGTGCGCTGCCGCGCCGAGATGGGCTCGGTCCCGCCGCTGGCCTCGCGCTCGACGCCCGCACCGGCCAACAGCAATGTCGCGTCCGGCCCTCTGCCGACCGTGGCCCCGGTCGCCGACGGCGCCCGCGCCGTGCGCGCCGCCGGGCTGCAGGACCGCCTGACGTTCGACAGCTTTGTCGAGGGTCAGGGCAACGCCTTCGCCTTGGCCATCGCGCGCCAGACCGCGGCCTGGGCCGACGGCCATTTCAACCCGATCTTCTTCTGCGGCCCCTACGGCTACGGCAAGACGCACCTGCTGAACGCCATCGCCTGGGAGGCCCAGCGCCTGCGCCCGGACGCCAAGGTGGTCTATCTGACCGCCGAACGCTTCCTGTCGACCTTCATGCGCGCCATGCAGGATCGGTCGATGGCCGCCTTCAAGGACAGCCTGCGCTCGGCCGACATGCTGCTGCTGGACGACGTGCAGTTCGTGGGCGGAAAGACCTCGACCCAGGAAGAGCTGCTGTCGACCCTGACGGCGCTGATCGAGGACGGCAAACGCATCGTCCTGTCGGCCGACAAGCCTCCAATGGCGCTGAGCGAGATCGAGCCGCGCCTGCGCAGCCATCTGTCGGCGGGCCTGACCTGCCCGGTGGAGGCCGCCGACCGGTCGCTGAAGATCGCCGTGGCCGAGAACCGCCTGCGCGCCCTGGCCGGGCTGGGCGTGATCCAGGGCGAGGCGCGCCCCGAGGTGCTGCAGCACCTGGTGGACCGCACCCCCGGCTCGATGCGCGAGCTTGAGGGCGCGGTGAACACCCTGGCCGCCGCCGCCGGTGCGCGCCTGTCGGGCCTGTCGCTGGACGAGGCCCAGGCGCTCCTGGGCTCGGCGCTCCGCACCGGCCCGGAACGCCGCATCACCGTGGACGAGATCCAGAAGACCGTGGCCGAGCATTTCAGCCTGAAACAAGCCGATCTGCTGAGCGAGCGCCGCACACGCGCCATCGCCCGTCCGCGCCAGATCGCCATGTATCTGTGCAAGCAGAACACGACCCGCTCCTATCCCGATATCGGCCGTCGTTTCGGCGGACGCGATCACACGACCGTCCTGCACGGCGTGCGCAAGATCGAGGAGCTGATGGCGTCCGACGAGCAGATCGTGCGCGACGTCGAGACGCTGACCCGCAAGCTGCGGGGCTGAAGCCTCACACAGGCGGGGACAAGCTGTGGACGCCGTTTCGGCTTCCTTGCCCTCCCCGCCTGATCCGCTAGTGTCCAAGCCCCTCTAGTCGCGGCGACGCTTGAGTCGCCGACCCGGGCGAAGACGACACATGCAACTGACCATCGAACGATCCGCGCTGCTCAAGGCCCTGGGCCACGTCCAGAGCGTCGTCGAACGCCGCAACACCATTCCGATCCTGTCCAATGTGCTGCTGTCGGCCGGACGCGACCGCCTGGCCTTCGCCGCCACCGACCTGGACATGGAGATCGTCGACGAGGCCGAGGCCCAGGTGAACGTCGAGGGCCAGATCACGGCCCCGGCCCACACCCTATACGAGATCGTGCGCAAACTGCCGGACGGCGCCGAGGTCAGCCTGACCTATTCGGGCGACGACCCGCGCCTGGTGGTGTCGGCGGGCCGATCCAAGTTCAACCTGCCGGTCCTGCCGGCCGGCGACTTCCCCGTCATGTCGACCGACACGGCCGGCGCGCGCTTCGCCCTGCCCAAGGAAGACCTGGCGCGGCTGATCGACAAGACCCGCTTCGCCGTCTCGACCGAAGAGACGCGCTACTATCTGAACGGCCTGTATCTGCACACCGTGGCCGAGCAGGGCATCCCCCTGCTGCGCGCGGTGGCGACTGACGGTCACCGCCTGGCCCTGGCCGAGACCCCGGCGCCGGACGGCGCGGCCGGCGGCCCTGGCGTCATTGTGCCGCGCAAGACCATCGACCAGGTCCGCAAGCTGCTGGACGACGGCTCGGGCCCGGTCGAGATCCAGGTCAGCCCCCAGAAGATTCGCTTCGAGTTCGGCCAGGCCAGCCTGACCTCCAAGGTCATCGACGGGGCCTTCCCCGACTATCTGCGCGTCATCCCGCGCGGCAACGACAAGCAGGCCGACATCGACAACTCGGTCTTCGCCTCGGCGGTCGACCGCGTGGCCACCATCTCGGCCGAGAAGAGCCGCTCGGTGAAGCTGGCCTTCGACAACGACCGGGTGAAGCTGACCGTGCGCAACATGGAAGCCGGCCAGGCCGAGGAAGAGGTCGAGATCGGCTATTCCGAAGAGCCGTTCGAGATCGGCTTCAACGCCCGCTATCTGCTGGACGTCGCCGGCCAGATCACCGGCGAGACCGCCCTGTTCAAGTTCGCCGACCCCGCCAGCCCGACCCTGGTCCTCGATCCGGGCGATCCGGGCGTTCAGTACGTGCTGATGCCGCTGCGGGTGTGATCTCAGTGGCGAGTGGCGAGTGATCAGTGGCCAGTGCGTCTGCCGCTGTCGAGCCGTGATCAAGGCGGTTTGCGTGCTGGCTGGGACGACCGATATCGCACAGCCATCTCACCACTCGCCACTAATCACTCGCCACTGACCACCCTTGATCACCTCCCTCACCCTCACGGATTTCCGGTCGTACGAGACCGCCCGGCTGGAGACGGCCGGCGGGGCGGTGGTGCTGCATGGGCCGAACGGCGCGGGCAAGACCAATCTGCTGGAGGCGATCAGCCTGCTGACGCCGGGCAAGGGGCTGCGCGGGGCGACAGCCGCCGAGATGGGCCGCAGAGAGCCCGGCGAGGCGTCGGGGCGGGCCTGGGCCGTGGCGGCGACGCTGCAAGGCCCCGAGGGCGAAACCAAGCTGGGCACCGGCGTACAATCGGCCGGCGCGGCCCGGCGCATCGTGCGGATCGACGGAGAGACAGCGCCGCCCGGACGGATGCTGGACCATCTGCGGCCGATCTGGGCCACGCCCGAGCAGGATCGGCTGTTCTCGGACGCCCGGGCGGCGCGCCTGCGCTTCTTCGATCGGCTGGTGTTCGCCGCCCTCCCCGACCACGCGGCGACCGTGGCGGCCTATGAGAAGGTTTTGAGGGAGCGGCTGCGGCTGCTGACCGACGAGGGACGGCCCGCTGATTCACTGTGGCTGGACGCGCTCGAGGCGCGGCTGGCCGAGACGGGCGCACGCGCCGCGGTGGCGCGGGCCCAGGCGCTGGGCGCGTTGCAAGGCGGGATCGACGCGCGCGGCGACCGCCCCTTTCCCCAGGCCGACCTGGGACTTCAGGGCGAGGCCGAGCAGATGGCGCTGGAAGGCGCGGACGAGGCCGACATTCTCGGGCGGATCGGCGAGGGTCTGGCGCGCAGCCGCGCGCGAGACGCGGCCGCTGGCCGTTCGTTGTACGGCCCGCATCGTTCGGACCTGACGGCGCTTCATCGCGAGAAGAACCGGCCGGCGGCCGAGGGCTCTTCAGGCGAGCAAAAGGCCCTGGTGCTGAACCTGATCCTCGCCCAGGTCGGCCGGCTGGCGGGCCAGGCCGCGCCGCCCGTGCTGTTGCTGGACGAGGCGCCGGCCCATCTTGACGCCGATCGCCGCGCCGCCCTGTTCGACGAGATCGAGGCGCTCGGGCTGCAAGCCTTCATGACCGGCACCGAGGCCGATCTGTTCGACGCCCTGCGGGGGCGCGCGCAGTTCGTGCGGGTCGAAGGCGGACGCCTGGCCTGACACGCTCGGAAACTCCATGTGCGGGGCTGCCGGTTGACCCTCGCGGGCCTGACGCTAGTGTCCGCCCGCCTTCCCCGCGCCCGATCCAGAGGACCCCATGGCCGACGCACAATCCGCATCCTACGACGTGGTCATCATCGGCGGCGGGCCGGGCGGCTATAACGCCGCCATCCGCGCGGGCCAGCTGGGCCTCAAGGCCGCCTGCGTCGAGATGCGCGGCACGCTGGGCGGCACCTGCCTGAACGTCGGCTGCATGCCGTCAAAGGCCCTGCTGCACGCGTCGGAGCTCTATGACCTGGCCAACTCCGAGTTCGCCGGCATCGGCATCGAGGTAAAGCCCAAGCTGAACCTGGGCCAGATGCACAAGGCCAAGGACGACAGCGTCGCGGGCCTGACCAAGGGCATCGAATTCCTGTTCAAGAAGAACAAGGTCGACTGGATCAAGGGCCGCGGCCGCATCGCTGGCAAGGGCAAGGTCGAGGTCGAGGGCGACGCCGGCAAGACCGTGCTGGACGCCAAGCACATCGTCATCGCCACGGGCTCCGAGCCCACCCCGCTGCCGGGCGTCGCCTTCGAGGCGGGCAAGGTGATCGATTCGACCGGCGCCCTGGCTCTGCCGGCCGTGCCCAAGCATCTGATCGTCGTCGGCGCCGGCATCATCGGGCTCGAGCTGGGCTCGGTCTGGCGTCGTCTCGGCGCCCAGGTGACGGTGGTCGAGTTCCTGGACCGCATCACGCCGGGCATGGATTCCGAGGTCGCCACCGCCTTCCAGCGCGGCCTGACCAAACAGGGCATGAGCTTCAAGCTGGGCGCCAAGGTCACCGCCGCCAAGTCGGTCAAGGACGGCGTCGAACTGACCGTCGAGCCCTCGGCCGGCGGCGCCGCCGAGACGCTGAAGGGCGACGTGGTCCTGGTCGCCATCGGCCGCCGGCCCTACACCGCCGATCTGGGCTTGGAGACGGTCGGGATCGAGACCGACAAGCGCGGCTTCATCGCCAACGACCACTTCAAGACCTCGGCCGAGGGCGTCTGGGTCATCGGCGACGTGACGCACGGCCCCATGCTGGCCCATAAGGCCGAGGAAGACGCCGTCGCCGTGATCGAGCTGATCGCGGGCAAGGCCGGGCACGTCGACTATGATCTGGTGCCCAGCGTCGTCTACACCGCCCCGGAAGTCGCCTGGGTCGGCAAGACCGAGGACCAGCTGAAAGAGGCCGGCGTCCAGTACAAGAAGGGCAAATTCCCCTTCGCCGCCAACAGCCGCGCCAAGATCAACCACGAGACCGACGGCTTCGTGAAGGTGCTGGCTGACGCCGCCACCGACCGCGTGCTGGGCGTCCACATCTTCGGGCCTCAGGCCGGCGAGATGATCGGCGAGGCCTGCATCACCATGGCGTTTGGCGGCTCGTCCGAGGACATCGCCCGCACCTGCCACCCCCACCCCACGCGCTCCGAGGCCGTCAAACAGGCCGCCATGGGCGTCGAAGGCTGGACCATGCAGGCCTGATCCGCCTTGCCGGTTGCCGCGTCAGGCCGGCCCTTCTAGGTTGCCGGCCATGACCGACGCCGCACCCCAGACCATCGACGACACCCTCAGCTTCGAGGCCGCCCTGGCGCGGCTGGAGACCATCGTGTCGCGGCTGGAATCCGGCCAGGCGCCGCTGGAGGAATCCATCGCCCTGTACGAAGAGGGCGCGCGGCTGAAGGCCCATTGCGAGGCGCGGCTCAAGGCCGCCCAGCTGCGGGTCGAAAAGATCGTCGTCGGCCCCGACGGCGCCGCGCGCGGCGTCGAGCCGGCGGACTTCGGCTGATGACGGCGCCGGTCATCAGCTTCGACGATTTTCAGAAGGTCGACATCCGCATCGGCCGTGTGGTCAAGGCCGAGCCTTTTCCCGAGGCGCGAAAGCCCGCCTTCAAGCTTCAGATTGATTTCGGACCCGAGATCGGCGTCAAGAAATCCTCGGCTCAGATCACCAAACACTACACCCCCGACCAGCTGGACGGCCGGCTGGTGGCCGCGGTCGTGAACTTCCCGCCGCGCCAGATCGGGCCGGTGATGAGCGAAGTGCTGACGCTCGGCTTTCCAGACGCGGACGGCGAAGTGGTTCTGGTCGGGGTCGATCGCGACGCCGTCGTCGGCGGGAGGCTGTTTTGACCGTCCTGGCCGCCAACTCGCCCGAACAGGCGGTGATCGACCGCGTCGCCGAGACCGCCGACCTGGTCACGGTCGCGCTCGACGAGCTGCTGCCCCGCGCCGACGGGCCGGAATCGCGCCTGACCGAAGCCATGCGCTATGCGGCGCTGGGTCCCGGCAAACGCCTGCGGCCCTTCTTCGCCCTGGAGGCGGCGCGCCTTTTCGAACTGGACGAGCGCGCCGTGCTGCGCGCCGCCTGCGCCCTGGAGTGCGTCCACGCCTATTCGCTGGTCCACGACGACCTGCCCTGCATGGACGATGATGACATCCGTCGCGGCCGGCCGACGCTGCACCGCGCCTATGACGAGGCCACGGCGGTGCTGGCGGGCGATGCGCTGCAGACCGCCGCCTTCGACATCATCCTGCACGAGGACACCCACGAGGATCCGGCGGTGCGCTGCGAACTGGCGGCGCGGCTGTCGCTGGCCTCGGGCGCGCGGGGCATGGCCGGCGGCCAGATGATCGACCTTATCGGCGTGCGCGACGACCTGGGCGGGGTCGCCCGGATGCAGCGTCTCAAGACCGGCGCCCTGTTCGCCTACGCTTTCGAGATCCCGCTGATCGTCGCCGACGCCACCAACGCCCAGCGCCACGCCCTGATCAGCTTCGCCCACGACGTCGGCCTGGCCTATCAGATCGTCGACGACCTGCTGGACGTCGAAGGCGACGAGGCGGTCATGGGCAAAAAGGGCGGCGGCAAGGATGCCGAGCGCGGCAAGACCAACTTCGTCACCCTGCTGGGCGTCGATCAGGCGCGACATAGGGTCGCGCACCTGGCCGACCAGGCCCGCAGCCACCTGGACCTGTTCGGGCACGACGGCGAAATCCTGAAGGCCAGCGTCGACTATGTGCTGAGCAAGCGCCGGGGCTAGGAAAGCCGCCCTCGCATCCCCGCTCGCCTGTCGAGCCGTGAATGGCTAGAACACTCTGATGCTCGATACTCCGCTTCTCGACACCGTCACCTATCCCGCCGACACGCGCGGCCTCTCGACCGAGCAGCTGGCGCAGCTGGCCAGCGAAGTGCGCGCCGAGGTGATCGACGCCGTGTCGGTGACCGGCGGCCATCTGGGCTCGGCGCTGGGCGTGGTCGAGCTGACTGTCGCCCTGCACCATGTGTTCGAGACGCCCAAGGACATCCTGATCTGGGACGTCGGGCATCAGTGCTATCCGCACAAGATCCTGACCGGGCGGCGCGACCGCATCCGCACCCTGCGCCAGGGCGGCGGCCTGTCAGGCTTCACCAAGCGCGCCGAGAGCCAATACGACCCATTCGGCGCGGCCCACGCCTCGACCTCGATCTCGGCGGCTCTGGGCTTCGCCGCCGCGCGCGACGCCAAGGGCCAGGACAACCGCGTCGTGGCGGTGATCGGCGACGGCTCGATGTCGGCGGGCATGGCCTATGAGGCGATGAACAATGCGGCCGAGACCACCGGCCAGCTGACCGTCATCCTGAACGACAATGACATGTCGATCGCGCCGCCCGTCGGCGGGATGAGCGCCTATCTGGCGGGCCTTGTCTCGGGCGGCGCCTATCAGAATTTCCGCCGCTTCGGAAAGAAGGTGGCGGAGCACATGCCCCGCCCCTTCCGCAACGCCGCGCGGAAGGCCGAGGAATACGCCCGGGGCATGGTCACAGGGGGCACCTTCTTCGAGGAGCTGGGCTTCTATTACGTCGGGCCGATCGACGGCCACGACATGGAGACCCTAGTCCCCATCCTGGAGAACGCGCGCGACATCACCGACCGTCCAGTGCTGGTCCACGTCGTGACCCAGAAGGGCAAGGGTTACGCCCCAGCCGAAAGCTCGGCGGACAAATACCATGGGGTGGTCAAGTTCGACGTGGTGTCGGGCCAGCAGGCCAAGGCCAAGTCCAACGCGCCCAGCTACACCAAGGTCTTCGGCACCGAGCTGATCAAGCACGCCCGGCGCGACCCCTCGATCATCGCCATCACCGCAGCCATGCCGGGCGGCACCGGCATCGACCTGTTCGGCCAGGCCTTCCCCGAGCGCACCTTTGACGTCGGCATCGCCGAGCAGCACGCCGTGACCTTCGCCGCCGGCCTGGCTGCAGACGGCATGAAGCCGGTGTGCGCCATCTATTCGACCTTCCTGCAGCGCGGCTACGACCAGGTGGTGCACGACGTGGCCATCCAGTCGCTGCCCGTGCGCTTCGCCATGGACCGGGCGGGCCTGGTCGGCGCCGACGGGGCGACCCACGCGGGCAGCTTTGACATCGGCTATATGGGCGCGCTGCCGGGCATGGTGCTGATGGCCGCCGCCGACGAGGCGGACCTGGCCGCCATGATCGCCACCAGCCTGGAGATCGACGACCGGCCTTCCGCCTTCCGCTATCCGCGCGGCGACGGCGTGGGCGTCGAGATCCCCGAACTGGCCGCCCCGCTGGAAATCGGCCGCGGCCGTATCGTGCGCGAGGGCACGTCCGTCGCCATCCTGAGCCTGGGCACGCGCCTGCAGGAATCGCTCAAGGCCGCCGAGCTGCTGGCCGCGCGCGGCGTATCCGCCACCGTGGCCGACGCCCGCTTCGCCAAGCCGCTGGACGCCGACATGATCCTGCGCCTGGCCCGCGAGCACGAGGCCCTGATCACGGTCGAGGAGGGCGCCATGGGCGGCTTCGGCGCCTTCGTGCTGCAACTTCTGGCCGCGAAGGGCGCGCTGGACACGGGCCTGAAGGTCCGCACCCTGCATCTCCCCGACGTCTTCCAGGATCAGGACAAGCCCGAGCTCATGTATGCCGCGGCCGGCCTGAACGCCGAGCACATCGCCGACGCGGCGGCGCGCGCCATGGGCCTGGACGCCAGCCGCGCAGCGCGGGCCTGATCGCTCAAGGCTCTCGTCGGGCTGGCAGCCTTTCGGCCGACCGCGCCATCTGCACGAAGGCGGCGCGCTCGCCATAGGGATCGTCGCCCCGCGCGCCCTGCGCCTGGTCGATGATGCGGTCCCAACTATAGTCGGCCGACATCCAGGGATCGCCCCTCAGCTTCTGGCCGAAGGCGGCGACGGCCAGGGCCCAGCGGGTCGATTCCGGCGGTTGGGCGCTGACGCGGCCGGTCGCGCGGTTGGCGATCACCTGCTGGATCAGCTCAGAGCGGGCCTGCCCCGGCTGTTTATAGCGGACCTGAACGAAGCCGATCTCGCCCGACGGGTCGCCCCCGCCCCTGCCGATCCGGTTTTCCGGGTAGCGGCGCTCGCCCATCTGGGTCGGACCGCCGACGGGCGTGATTTCGTACAGGGCCGTAATGCTGGCGCCCGAGCCGACCTCACCCGCGTCCACCGCGTCATTGGCGAAGTCCTCTTCGTTCAGCAGACGCGTCTCGTAGCCGATCAACCGCCACTCCGCGACGCGGGCCGGATTGAATTCGACCTGGATCTTCACGTCGTCGGCGATGGGGAAGGCGCCCTTGTCGAACTGCGGCCCAAACAGGCGGCGTGCGTCGTTCAGGTCCCCGACATAGCCCGCCACGCCATTGCCAGCCTGGCTGATCGCCTGCATCCGCGCGTCCTGATAGTTTCCGCGCCCGAAGCCGTAGACCGACAGATAGATGCCGGTCCCGCGCTTGTCGGCGACGTAGTCCTCCAGCCGCTTGTCATCGGTGACCCCGACGTTGAAGTCGCCGTCGGTGAACATCAGGATGCGGTTGACCCGGTTGCGGGCCAGATTGGCCTCGGCCTGGTCATAGGCGTTGGTCATGCCGCGCGCGCCGGCCGTGCCGCCCCGCGCGACCAGGCTCTCGACCGCGCAGCGCATCCTCAGCTTCTGCGAGCCGGGCGTGGGCGCCAGCGTCGTGCCGGCCCCTTCGGCGTAATAGGTGACCGCCACGGTGTCCTCGGGCCGCAGCCGGTCGATGACCAGGTTCATCGACCGCTTGGCCAGCTCCAGCTTGTCGGCGCTGGCCATCGAGCCGGAGACGTCGACCAGGAAGGTCAGGTTCAGCGGGCGGCGCTCACTGGCCGGCAACTCATAGCCCTGCAGGCCGACATGGACGATCTGGCGACCGTCGGACCAGGGCGAGGCGACCACCGCCGTGGTCACGGCGAAGGGCTCACGCGCCGATCGCGGCCGGGCGTAGCCGTAGTCGAAGTAGTTGATCATCTCCTCGACGCGCACGGCGTCGCGCGGCGGCGTCCGCCCCTCGTCGATGAAGCGCCGGACGTTGGCGTAGCTGGCGGTGTCCACGTCGGCCGACAGGGTCGACACCGGTTCGTCCGCCGTGCGCTTGACCGGATTGGGCGTGGCGGAGGGATAGCGCTCGGTGTCGAGGCGCGGCTCGACAAGGGCCCCAGGCGGACCAGGGCGACTGCGCGAGCCGGTTACGACCATGTCCTGCGATGGCGCTACGCTCAGTGAAGGCGGCGGCGGCGGCGGCGCAGGCGGAGGCGGAGGCGGCGCGATCGGGGGAGCGGCCTCGGCGGCGCTCCGGAAAGGCGCGGGTTGCGGCGTCGGGGCCGTGCGCGTCAGGCGCGGAGGCGCGGGGGGCCGCAAATCGAAACCCAAGGGCGCGCACGCGGCAGCGGTTGGGGTTCCGTCTAGCGGCTGCAACGACGTGGCGGGCGCGGGCGCGGCGCCTGGCAAGGTCAGACCCAGCCCCAGCCCGATCACGACCCCACTCCTTGCCCGACGCGTCAGCATGATCATTCCTCCCGGTAGAGAGGTCATCGGGCGGACGCGGTTCGGCGAAACTGTGGCGAAGCGGCGTTTCGTCGCGGTGATCCCTCGCCATCGTGTCCTTTCGGCCCCACTATGCGGTGACGCTTAGTGGGAAGACGCCATGGCCGATCCGCACACTGGTTTGAACCTGGGCCACGCAGCCGCCCTGCTGCTGGCCGGCGTCGTGGCGGTGCCGATCTTCCGAAAGCTGGGGCTGGGGTCGGTGCTGGGCTATCTGGCCGCCGGCCTGGCCATCGGGCCTTTCGGCCTGGGAGTCATCGGCGAGCCACAGACTATTCTGCACGTGGCGGAGTTCGGCGTGGTCATCTTCCTGTTCATCATCGGGCTGGAGATGCGGCCGCGAAGGCTGTGGAATCTGCGGCGCGAGATCTTCGGTCTGGGGGCGGCCCAGGTCACAGTCTGCGGCCTGCTGCTGACCCTGACCGCCATGGCCTTCGGCGTGTCCGCTCCGATCGCCTTCGTGGGCGCCATGGGCTTCGTCCTGTCGTCGACCGCCGTCATCATGCAGATGGTCGAGGAGCGCGGCGAGCTGAGCTCGCCATCGGGCCAGCGCGCCGTGTCCATCCTGCTGCTCGAGGACCTGGCCATCGTGCCCCTCCTGGCCATCGTCGCCGTGCTGGCTTCGGTCACCGGCGTCTCGCACGAGACCGCCCCGCCGCTGTGGAGGACCATCGTCCTGGCCCTCGCCGCCGTCGCCGGCGTGCTGATTGCGGGGCGATGGCTGGTCAATCCGGTGTTCCGCTTCCTGGCGCGCTATGGAGGCCGCGAAGTCATGACGGCCGCCGCCTTGTTGGTGGTGGCCGGCGCCGCCTGGGCCATGCAGATGGGCGGCTTGTCCATGGCCATGGGCGCCTTCCTGGCCGGGGTGCTGCTGTCGGACTCGACCTTCCGGCATCAGCTGGAGGCCGACGTCGAGCCGTTCCGCGCCATCCTGCTGGGGCTGTTCTTCCTCAGCGTCGGCATGTCGCTGGACATGGCGGTGGTGATCGCCGACTGGCGCATCGTCATCGGCGGGGTGATCGCCTTCATGATCGTCAAGGCGATCGGCATCTATGTCATCGCGCGCCTGTTCAAGGCGTCCAACCGGGAGGCGATCGAGCGTGCGGCCCTGTTTGCGCAAGGCGGGGAGTTTGCCTTCGTCCTGTACGCCGCGGCCCTGACCGCCGGACTGTTCGACGCCCGCACAGGCGCGGCCCTGACGGCCATCGTCATCCTGTCCATGGCCCTGACGCCCCTGACCACCCTGCTGCTGCGCTTCCTGCCGGAGGAGCGCGGCGTCTCGGCCGAAGACGCCGACGGGGTCGACGCCGCCGACGGCCTGAAAGGGCGCGTGCTGATCATCGGCTTTGGCCGCTTCGCCCAGGTGGTGTCCCAGCCCCTGTTGGCGCGCGACGTGGACGTGTCGATCATCGAGAACGACGTTGAGATGATCCAGGCCGCCAGCCAGTTCGGCTTCAAGGTCTATTACGGCGACGGCACCCGGCTGGACACACTGCGGGCCTCGGGGGCCGAGCGCGCAGAGGCCGTGCTGGTCTGTGTCGACAAGCCCGAGGCCGCCGACCGCATCGTCGAACTGGTCAAGGAGGACTTCCCCCACACCCGCCTGTTCGTGCGCGCCTATGATCGCGGCCACTCGATCCGCCTGATCCAGGCCGGCGTCGACTATCAGGTGCGCGAGACCTTCGAATCCGCCCTGCGCTTCGGCCAGACGGTGCTGACCGAGCTGGGCCTGGACGAGGAAGAGGCGGCGGAAACCATCGCCGAAGTGCGCCGCCGGGACGAGGCGCGGCTGGATCTGCAGTTGACGGGCGGCCTTCAGGCCGGCCGCCAGCTCATGCGCGGCAACATGGTCACGCCGCAGCCGGCGCCCTACGTCACCCCGCGCCGCGAGGGCCGGCTGCTGAACGAAGAAGAGGTCGAGGCGGCCGAGACCTAGGCGGCCATGCCCTTAGGCAGCTTGGGCCAGGCCCTGCTCCGCCTCGGCGATCAGGGCGCGGTCGTCGGTCTGCCACGGATGGAAGCCCGGCCGGTAGAAGCCGAGGTAGTCGGCTAGCACCAGTCGATACAGCCCCGGCTTCAGCCACAGCCACTGGAACAGCTTGAGCCGGGCGCGCACGCCCGTGATCCCGTCCTGGGCCAGCAGCATCAGCGTCGTCCTGCGCACGGTCGAGGTGAACAGCAGCGTGCTCAGCACCATGGCCCGGCGCCGCAGGTTCCACCGCTTGAACGGAGACAGATCGGCCAGGGCGTGCATCAGCACGTCGTAGGCCACCGCCTTGTGCTCGATCTCCTCGATCGAGTGCCAGCGCCACAGCCGCGCCAGTTCGTCGGGCGCATCCCTCAACAGCTCGGGCCGCGCCAGCAGGGCGTGCGCGAAGGCGGCGGTGAAATGCTCCAGCGCCACGGTCGCAGCCAGCTGGGCGATCGGCGGGCGCGAGCGGGCCAGCGCCAGGCGCGCCTCGACAAAGGCCTCGGCCGCCTCGGTGTCGTAGCCGGCCTGGCGGGTGATGGCGTTGAAGGCGATGTGCTCGCGCGTGTGCGCCCCCTCCTGCACCACGAAGGCGCGGACCTGCTCGCGCAGTTCGGGCGGGCAGTCCTTTTCGAAGCGGCGCACCGACTGGATGAAGAACCGCTCGCCGTCTGGGAAGGTCAGGCTGAGCGCATTCATGACCGCCGTGCCGACCGGATCGCCCATCCACCACCGCGGCGTGGACGGCTCGCGCTCGATTCTGAGCGGCCGGGGGGTTATCTCCAGATCGGCGGGTGAAACGTGAACCGTCATGACGGGCCTTTCGCAGCAGGCCGCCACAATGGGATTAGCTGACATCGATGTCAACTAAACAGAGCCCCGCCCCGCGACGCCGCGGCGCCGTCGCGCGCGAAGAGGCGGTCTCCGCCGCCCGCGACCTGGTCATCGAGGGCGGCCCCTCGGCCATGACGCTGAAGGCGGTGGGCGAGCGCATGGGCGTGGGCCACGCCAATCTGATCCACCATTTCGGCTCGGCCGCGGGCCTGCAGGGCGCGGTGATGGACGCGATGATGCGCGACCTTGCCGAGCGGCTGGGGCCCGAACTGGACATGCGCGAACCGGGCGTGGGCGCCCAGCGCCATATGCTGGACGCGGTGTTCGAGGCCTTCGACGGCGGCGGCGCGGCCCAGGTCGCCGCCTGGCTGGCCCTGGCGCGCGAGACGGAGCGCTCAGACTCCTTCGCCGCCGTGGTGCGCGACCTGGCCGAACGCCTTGCCCGGCTGGGCGGCGACGACCCCGCCGCCCGCGACAAGGCCCGCCGCCTGGTCCTGATCGCCGCCTATATGGCCTTCGCCGACGCCCTGATCGGCCCGGCCCTCAAGACCATGCTCGACGCCCCCGCCGACGAACCCCGCGACCTGGCCCTGGCGGCGGCGAGGGGCGTGATCGAAGGGGCTTGAGGACTTCAGTCTTCGGCCCGGCTTAAAGAACGCCGGGAACGGGGCCGGGACCTTGCAGCAAGGCGCTGTCCATCCGCGCTTGCGGCCCTGCTGACGCCGACGAGGATCCGCCGGCCGCGGCCGCACCTCGGCTCGACAGGCGCCAGGCCCGCGGAAGGCCGATGGCGGCGAGCACATAACCGATGATCGCGCTGCCCCCATAGGCGACCAGGGGCGCCGGGTAATCCGCCACGATCGCGGCGATGATGATCACCGCCCACACAGCGCCAAAAGCAGCGTGCGCCTCTCGATGCTTCGGATCCCTGACGACGCCAAGAATAGCGGGCACGACCAGCAGCAGGGCGCCGATCCAGACCGCAGACCCTGCCCAAAGGCTGGTCGAAAACGCCGTTTGGAAAACGCGATCCACAAACGGCGTCGGCGGCACGACGTCCGGCCTGACCAGTGCGACCGCAAAGCTCGCCGCCGCCACGGCGAGACAGACCAGGCTCGTCCTGTCACGGGTCACAATCAGGGTGGCGGCCAGCCCCGCTACCAGCGCTCCGGCCATCGCCCGATCCGGCTGAAGCGCCAGAGCGACGGCGGCAAGCAAAACCCCTAATCCCGTCAGAACGGTTCGACACCGCGCGAAGCCGACCACCAGAAGAGGAAGCAGGACAAGGCTCGGCTGGATCGAGAGGCCGCCGATGATGATCCAGCGGCGGGCGCCGGACGCTTCGTCGCCGAAGGCGGCCGTCAGAAGCAGTGACGCGCCGATCAAGACTGCCAGAATACCAGCCAGGGGGCGGTCGAGAGGGTCGCGACCCTGAAACGGCAGGGTGAGCACCAAGCCGGCGACAAGAGCGGCGAGGTTCATGGTGATCATGGCGCCGGGCGCGCCCGCAAGCCCGAGGTAAGCCAGGCCAAGGACTGTGGCGGCCACCGCGCATATGAGCGTAACGGCTCGGCCCTGCCCGAAACTCTGAAGCGACATCGCAGATACCTCCGGTGCTGTTCCGCTGCCTGGCGACAGCGCCTGCTGAAATGAATGTCTCACGCCCGTCTTCGCCGCCCAGGCCGCGCATCCGACCGCGAAAAGGAGCGCCGCGCCGGGCTGGTCGATGGCCTCTGCCTCCCGGGCCATGGCCTCGCTCCAGGGCCGCAGATGCGGCGGCGTCCAGGATCGGCAAGCGCGCATGATCCGGTCGGCCGCCCTCATGCGAAGCGCCCCGCCGGCAGGGCGTCAGGTGCAGTGGCCGGAGGGTTCTCGGCCGCCAGCTTTCGCCCGGCCGCCGTAAGGCGATACGCATGTCGCGGCGGACGCCCGCCTTCAGCCGGCAGCCATTGCGCCTCCAGATGGCCCTGGCTCTCCAGACGGATGAGCAGCGGATAAAGCGTTCCCGATTTCAATCCGGTCGCGCGACACAGGTCGTATCCGTGCGACCACCGCGGCCCGGCGTCGGCGAGCATCGCCAGCAGCAGGCGGGCGGCGGGTGAGGGGGCGCGCGTTCGGGTCATGCCAAAAACTCTACATATGTAGAGTTAGAGTCAAGCGTGTTTCAGCGCTGCCTCGTCAGGCGATCATTCTGCCGAATCGCCTTCGCCCGCCGCCTGGTGCTGATCGGGGCAAAACCGGGCCTTCGCCGCCCCCTGATCGGCCTGGCCCTCAACACCATGCTCGGCGTCCCGCGGACGAATGCCGCGATCTGGCCCGGCGGCGGCGAAGGGGGTGATTGAGGGGAGCGTGACTCTCTCGGAAAACTCCCAGGCAGGCGCGTTCAGCGCTGCCGCAATCCAGGTAGTGGACGTAACCCGAGAATACTTTTCAAGACGTCCAGCGTCGTTCGTCTCGCAACTTCCTGATGGCGAATCGAACTGCCCACACACCCGAACGAAGCCAAATCACCGCCATCGCCACGGCCATCAAGCCCGGGCCGATCTGCCCCTCAGTCCACGCGACTACGGCAGACCTCCAGGTCACCCAAGCCGCCAGGGAGCCTATCGCCAAGCCTAAGAGGACGGTCATTCCGACATTGAGCAGACGGGCGGCTCTCTCTTCAATTCCGTCTTGCATGGCGGGCCTGCGCTTTATTTCGGACAATGAATTTCAGTTTGGGTTGGAGCCTCACTTCAGACCATAAGACCACACTTTCCGCCACAGCTCGGCGATCAACGTTCAACCGACACCTCTAGATGCCAAGCGACGCGTGGCCGCCCTAGCCCCCGCCTTCGCCCGTCGCCGCCATTCCGTCAGCAGAAACTCCGTATAGCCGTTGGGCTGGGCCTCGGCCTTGAGCACCAGGTCGCAGGCGGCCCTGAAGGCGGGGCCGTCGAAGGCGGCGGCCATGGGGCGATAGGCGGGGTCGTCGGCGTTCTGGCGGTCGACCACCGCGGCCATCCGCTTCAGCGCCGCCAGCACCTCGGCCTCGGTGGTCACGCCGTGGCGGATCCAATTGCCCAGATGCTGGCTGGAGATGCGCAGCGTGGCCCGGTCCTCCATCAGCCCCACGTCGTGGATGTCGGGCACCTTGGAGCAGCCGACGCCCTGGTCGATCCAGCGCACGACATAGCCCAGCACGCCCTGGCAGTTGTTCTCGATCTCCTGGCGCACCGCCTGGGGCTCGAAGTTGCTTTCGGCCAGCGGCGGGGTCAGGAGAGCCGACAGCGGCGGCGCGGCGCGGTCGCGCAAGGCGTCCTGCACCTCGGCCACGTCCACGGCGTGATAGTGCAGCGCGTGCAGGGTCGCCGCCGTCGGCGACGGCACCCAGGCGGTCGAGGCGCCGGCGCGCGGGTGGCCCAGCTTCTGCTCCAGCATCTCGGCCATGCGGTCGGGCGCGGCCCACATGCCCTTGCCGATCTGGCCCACGCGCTCCAGCCCCGTCGCCAGGCCGGCGTCGACGTTGCCGTCCTCATAGGCCTTGATCCAGGCGGTCTGGCGCATGGCCTCCTTGCGCACCACCGGCCCGGCCGCCGTCACCGAGCGGACCTCGTCGCCCGTCCGGTCCAGGAAGCCGGTGTTGATGAAGACGATGCGCCGCCGCGCGGCGTGGATGCAGGCCCTCAGATTGACGCTGGTGCGCCGCTCCTCGTCCATCACCCCCATCTTCAGCGTCAGGGGCGGCAGGCCCACCATCGCCTCGACCCGGTCGAACAGGGCGTCGGCGAAGGCGACCTCGTCCGGCCCATGCATCTTGGGCCGGACCACATAGACCGAGCCCGCCGCGCTGTTGCGGGCGTCCGGCGCGCGGTTCAGGTCGATGCGGCCGATCAGGCCGACGATGGCGATGTCCAGCAGGCTTTCGGGGATGTCGCGCCCGTCGCCGTCCTTCACCGCATCGGTCATCAGATGAAGGCCGACGTTGCGCACCATCAGAAGCGCCCGACCCTTCAGCGTCCGTTCGCCCCCGCCTGGCGCCCGATAGGTCCGATCCGCACTCATCCGCCGCGTCAGGGTGCGCCCGTCCTTGACCAGGTCGGCCGACAGGTCGCCGCGCATCAGGCCCAGCCAGTTGCGATAGACCAGGGCCTTGTCCTCGGCGTCCACGGCCGCGACGCTGTCCTCGCCGTCGGCGATGACGCTCAGCGCCGACTCCACCAGAATGTCGGCCACGCCCGCCGCGTCGTCGCGCCCGATGCGGTGCGCGCGGTCGATCACGATCTCCAGGTGCAGGCCGTTGTGGACCAGCAGCACGGCCTCGGGCGCGTCTTCGCTTCCGCGCCATCCGGCCAGGGCGGCCGCGTCCTTCAGGCCCGTCTCGCCCCACGGCCCTTCGATGACCAACCGTCCGTCCGCGATGCGATAGGCCGTCGCCTGGGCGTGCGAGCCCTGGCTCAGCGGCGCGGCTTGGTCCAGCAGAGCCCTGCCCTGCGCCACGGCCTTGGCGCCCCGCTCCGGGTCATAGGCCCCGGCCGGCGGCGGCCCGCCCAGCGCGTCGGTGCCGTACAGCGCATCATACAGGCTGCCCCACCGCGCATTGGCGGCGTTCAGAACATAGCGGGCGTTGGTCAGGGGCACGATCAGCTGCGGCCCCGACAGGCGCGCCACCTCGTCGTCCACGCCCGTCGTCTCGACCCGGAAGTCGCGCGGCGCCTCGGTCAGATAGCCGATCTCGCGCAGGAAGGCCTGGTAGGCCTCAGGCTCCGGCGCGCCCGGATGCGCCCCGTGCCAGTCGTCCAGCCGCGCCTGAAGCTCGGCTCGCCGGTCCAGCAGCGCCCGATTGCGGGGCGCGAACTCGGCCAGAAGCTCGGCGAAGCCGCTCCAGAAGCCGTGCGCCGTCACGCCAGCCTCCGGCGCGATCTCGTCCACCAGCGCCTCGATTTCGGGCGCGATCGTCAGTCCGTGCGTCGTGTCAGCCATGTCATCCCCGGGGAGGCGGTTCGACGAACCCTAGCAGCCTGCCCCGGCGTCAGCTGAAATAAAAAGTGATAACGGCGGCTCGACCTTGATCGAATTCGCACCAAGACCCCGCCCGGTGTAGAGAGCGCGCCTGATGTCCGACCCCGCATCCTCGCCCGACCCGCTGGCCCGCGCCCGTCGCCTGTCCGTCGCTCCGATGATGGACTGGACCGATCGGCATTGCCGCGCCCTTCACCGCGCCCTGTCAGCCGAGGCGCTCCTCTACACCGAAATGGTCACGGCCCCGGCGGTGATCCACGGCGACCGCGAACGGCTGCTGGGCTTCGACGTGCTGGAGCATCCGGTTGCCCTGCAGCTGGGCGGATCGGACCCGGCGCAGTTGGCGCAGGCTGCCCGCATTGGCGAGGACTTCGGCTACTACGAGATCAATCTGAACGTCGGCTGCCCGTCTGACCGGGTGCAGTCCGGCCGGTTCGGGGCCTGCCTGATGCGAGAGCCCGAACTGGTGGCCGAATGCATGGCCGCCATCGGTGACGCCGTCTCGGTCCCCGCGACCGTCAAATGCCGCATCGGCGTGGACGATCAGGATCCCGAGGTCAGCCTGTTCGCCACCGTCGACGCCTGCGCCGCCGCGGGCGTCTCGGTCTTCATCGTCCACGCCCGCAAGGCCTGGCTGAAGGGTCTGTCGCCCAAGGAGAACCGCGACGTGCCGCCCTTGGACTACGCCCTGGTCCGCCGGCTGAAGCGCGAGCGGCCGCATCTGTCGATCTCGATCAACGGCGGCGTCGGCTCGCTGGACGAGGCGGAGGCGCATCTGGATGCGGCTGACGGCGTCGCGCTGGACGGGGTCATGATGGGCCGCGCCGCCTATCACGAGCCGGCCCTGCTGGGTCAGGTCGACCGTCGCCTGTTCGGCGCAGCGCGCGACATCGACGCCTTCGAGGCGCTGGAGCGCTATCGCCCCTATCTGGCGGCCCGCCTGGCCGAGGGCGTCGCCCTGCCCGCCATGACGCGGCATATGCTGGGCCTGATGCACGGCCGGCCGGGCGCGCGCGCCTTCCGCAGAATCCTGACGGTCGAATCCATCGCGTCCGGCGCCGGTCTCGAGGTCGTCGACCGCGCCGCCGAGGCTGTGCGCGAAGCCGAAGCCCGGCGCGAGGCGGCGTGAGCCTGGATCTGATCGGTGAATACGCCCTGCTGATCATCGCCCTGGCCGGCGCGGGCGCCGTGGCCGGGGTCATCGGCGGCCTGTTCGGCGTGGGCGGGGGCACGGTGTTGGTGCCCGCCCTGTTCTACGCCTTTTCAGTCATGGGCGTCGGCGGCGAGAGCAATCTGCACGTCGCCATCGGCACCTCGCTGCTGACCATCGTCGCCACCTCCTGGCGGTCGCTGGCGACCCACCGGGCCCACGGCGCGGTGGACGAGGTGGTGCTCAAGAGCTGGACGCCCTGGGTGGCCTTCGGCGGCCTGGTCGGGGCCGCCATCGCGGGCCTGGCCTCCATGGAGGGGCTGGGCCTGGTCTATGGCGTCTGCCTGATCCTGGTGGCCGCGCAGATGGGCCTGTTGCCCGAGCGGTTCGTGCTGCGCCGCGACCTGCCCGAACGCTGGGGCCGCAGAGCGTTGGGGACGGCCATCGGCCTGCTCTCGGCCATGATGGGCGTCGGCGGCGGCAGCCTGGGCGGCATGACCATGACCCTGTGCGGCCGCCCGATCCACCAGGCGGTGTCCACGGCCGCCGGCTTCGGCCTGGCCATCGGCGCGGCATCCGCGGTGGGCTTCGTCTTCTTCGGCTGGAATGCGGGCGGCCGTCCGCCCCTGTCGCTGGGCTACGTCAATGTGCCCGCCGCCGTCATCATGGGCCTTCTGACCGCCCTCACCGCTCCCATCGGCGCGCGCCTGGCGCACCGGCTGAACAAGGCGGTGCTGCGCAAGGCCTTCGCCGTCTATCTGCTCGTCGCGGCGCTTTCGGTGGTCATCAAGGCCCTTTGATCCGACGAGCGCAGCTCAGGATCGGAAGGAGAATGGCGCGCCGCCGTGGACGAAGCTGAGAACTATTCTGCTAGCGTCGCCTTGGCTAGCTGAAGTCCAAAACGCGGCAGTCTCGGTCGCTCGGTTGAGAAGGATTCGCGCGCCTTGGGGCTCTGGCGTCGATTGGCCCCGACGGATGATGCCGAGAACTCGCGTGCGAGATTGGCACTCGATGGCTGACCTCTGGGGTGCGCCATAGTTAGATTTTGTCGCCAGCCCGAAAGCGGAGACGCCAGACGGCCGCACTGACGACCAGTTCGGACTTTTCCTGACCTTTGCAGTTGTGCGACCATCGTCATCACTGACCAACAATAAGAGATCGCTCCGTGCCGGGAATTTCGTTTCAGGAGGCGCTGCGACGCTCAGAAAACCAAAAGCGTCACTTGCTGTTAGGCAACGGCTTCAGCATTGCCCTGTTTGCTGACCGATTCCGCTATGCGTCTCTCTTGGAGAGCACCGACTTCAGCCACAACCACGCCGCACGCCAAGCCTTTGACGCACTAGGGACCACCGATTTCGAGGTCGTAATTCAAGCCCTGCGGCAGATGGTGACCTTGGGGTCTCTCTATGGCCTAGACGAGCGCCAAGCCACCCAAATCGCGAATGACGCCGAAGCTCTGAAGGAGTTGCTCGTTCAAGCCATCGCCGGCCGCCATCCTGACCGGCCCTCTGAGATCAACGAAGGCCAGTATGCATCCTGTCGGCGCTTCCTAGCCCACTTCGGTGGCGAAGGCCGAAGAGGTCGACCTGATCGCCGGGGCCACATCTACACGCTCAACTACGACCTACTGCTCTATTGGACTTTACTCCACGACCATGTCTTGCGGTGGGATGAAGCTAATCCGCTGGCCGCCGTCTTTGAGCCGACAGAGGTTATTCGGCACGACGATGGCTTTCGCGCGCCGCCAGACGATTGGGACGCGCCGTACGTGACTTGGGACGGCGAAGCAAATCACAGTCAATGCGTGTTCTTCCTGCATGGTGCGCTCCATCTCTTCGATCATGGGTTTGATCTGCAGAAGATTTGCTGGGAGCGCGCTGGAGGCCGGCCGCTTGTGGATCAAGTTCGCGAAGCGCTGGATGGCGGTCAGTTCCCGCTTTTTGTGTCGGAAGGTTCAAGCGCCAGCAAATTGAACCGCATCAGGCATTCCGGCTACCTGCACAAAGGGCTTCGCAGTTTCTCGGAAATCTGCCGTAAGGAGGGATCGGCGCTCTTCGTGTTTGGCCATTCATTGGCCGCCAACGACGTACACATACTCGACCATATCGTCCGGGGCAGAGTGCCGGTCGTCTACGTCAGCATGTTTGGCAACGAAGACACCGAAGAAAATCGCGCACTGGCTGCGAACGCTGAGCAGCTTGTGCGTTCGCGCGGTGAGCAATTTCCGCTCGAAGTAGTCTTCTATGACGCCGCGTCGGCGCACGTCTGGAACTGACCGCAAGCGGCGCAACTCCACGCTCATCCGGACACGAGCTACTCGGTGATGCCACCTCGGGGGTCGAACAGGTCCGGACCGCGATCTTGGGGCTTCCGTTCGGCCTTCTGCGCCTCCCTCCGCTCAACCTTTCTCGCGCTGTGAATCTCAAAAGCCGCGAGCAGGATACGCAGAGCGTTCTCCAGCTCCGCCGCTGACACAATCCCGAGGTCGTCGCCGTTGGTAACCTCAACCTCGCGTCCAGCACGCGGCGTCTTCTCCCGCAGGTCCACCCACTCCAAGGCCGCGTCTTTGAAGTCACCGACGAAGAACGTCTGACGCAAGATCGTATTGAAGATGGCGCGCTGGGTCGGATCAAGGGTCCGGCCTTTCCAGCACTGTGCCCAGAGCACCCTCAGGCGACCCTCTTCCACCCAGAACCCCGACGGCCGCACCGGGATGGATACGCCGCTGCCGATGGGGAACAGGTAGTGTTCGCACTCGCGGAACCAGGGCACCTTCTTCTCGGCGGCATAGGGCGCGAACGCTGTGACGAGCCCTCTGTTGGGCGCGATGTTCTTCTGGTGCTTGTCTGCCGCCACCTGGCGCAGTGCCCACTCAAGCGATTGACCTTCCATCAACGGCTTGAAAAGCTTGCGTCCGGGATCGAGCGAAAACGGAATCTGCGCGAGGTCGAGTTTCTCCATCTCCAAGACGGTGGCCTTGATCGTGGGTCTGATCAGGGCCACGGCGTGTTGGAGAGAGGGGGTTTTGCGCAGGTCGGCCATCAGCGGTTACACACGCCTCCTTAAGATATCGCGGTAATATGATTCGGTCAGCGAATCCGGGATGACCATCCCCGGCATTGGGCGGCCTTCAGCCGCGGTCCATACCTGATCCCACGGCGCCCCCGGCTCGTGAGTCTTCTGGACCAACCAGAAGGCGGATTTGGTCCCGTAGAACTTCGTAATCTGTTCGACATGCTGGCGCTCTTGGTCACTAAGTCCGACTTCGACCGGTACGTCCTGTCCCGTCGCTAAGTCGATACGAGTCAGTCGCCCTCTGATTGGCTTGTCCCCAAACGTCCGGAGCTGTCGGTAGACTTGAGGATGGACCGGCCCGTGCTGCCAAGCCTCAAACGCGGAGTCCACCAGTGGCTCGTTGTACTGGGCGAGATACCAAGCGTGCGCGAAGTAGATGATCTTGTTCAAAGGCAGGTTGGACAGCGACAGGCCGTATGCCTCGGCGACGTCGAGGACGGCGTTCGCAATCTCCCTGACGTCTCTCGCCAACCTAGTATCCCTCAAGCTCGCACTGGGCGACTGGATCTATCACCCTCCACCATAGAGCAGTTCGCGATATGTTCCAGCGGCCAACGACCACCACAGGCTAGGTAATGGGAAAAGGAGCCTGCCAGGACACTGGGTGTCCAAGGCCCTATACGTCCTAGGATGCTCCGTGACCCGTGTCTCGCGATCCGGTGCTCAACCTCGCTTTTTCCGCGCAATCTGCGCCTTAGCAACGATAGCGGAGAAGGCGACAGCCATCTGGATCGATCCAGAAACGCGCACGATCCGATTAAAACACTCCCCTGTAACCAGGGGATCAAAGTTGGACCGGATAACACGATCAGTCAGCCCATCGATGAAGTCATCGGGGTCCTTTGGCGTTGGCTCCGGCGGCGCAGGGCTCGCACTCGATTCGTTGCTTGGGGTTCGCAGGCCGCCAATGTTTCCGAGCGGTAGACTTGGTTGGCTGTCCCCAGGTTGGCCAATGACACGAAGAGGCTTTACCGTAACTGCCGAAAGCCGGGGGCCGGGCAACAGTTTGGCAGATAGCGTTCGCGGTGAATTTCGGTGCTTTGCTAGTACCGTTTGACCGAACGGTAGCTGCATCCACTGCCAGACGGTATCCCTCGACGCCATCGGCTCGCTCTGAGGTTCTAGCTCCCCGAGACCCGCCATCCCCAACCGACCATCGGACACAAGACCAACTGCATCGGCTTGGCTCTGTGGTGCCTGCCAAGCCGCTATGTCCGGGTAGTTAAAATGATCTGCTTGATCGCCGACACGAATAGAGAACATGCGCGACGCTTCTGCGATCAAATAATCCCGATCCTGAATGGGCCAAGTAGGTGCCGCCCCCTCCAAGGCGCCCATCATCGCACCGGTCATGGTGCCGATCGTATCCGTATCGCTCATTAGCGCATTGGCGGAGGTCACGACTGCAGCTTGGGCACCGTTGTCTGCATGCAGGAGGCACAACACGCTGGCTGCCATTGCAGTGATGGTGCCCGACCCTCGCAAACGAGGCTCGAAGGCTCCTAGGCTCTCCAATACATCTTGGTAGCGCGAAGGATCAACACTGCGTGCAATGGGTGCAATTGCGTCGAGCTTGCGATGAGCTTCCGTTAGATGATCGTTCAATGCGCTTTCGAGCGAAGAGCTGCCCTCGTTCTCCCAGGCAGGAATCCAGAAGGCAGCGATATGCCTATCGCCGGAGAGAATCTCTGGCAGCTTCTCAAGCTCGCCCAGCAATGCATGCATCGCCTCCACGTCAGGGGCACGCTTTTGCTGAAGACAATATTCCAGGGCGAGGGCATGGAAGGCCGCGCCGACAAACCCATGGACGTGTCCATGCGATGTTATCGCGTTCCGACATACGTCGAGCAACAGTGGTGATCGGGCAGCCGCACCATGACACCACACGTGCGGTTGGACCCGCATCGCCGCGCCATTGCCTCCGCCATTCATGTAGCTTTGGTCTTTGGACTTGAAGAAGTTCGAAAACCAATTCACGTCCTGCCGGACTAAATTCGCCGACGCGGCCTTGCTCCCTCGACCTGCCCCCAAAGCGTAGTTTGGCCAGACGGTGAGCTCTATCTTCGCAAACGTCTCAGGATCAAAGATGCCATCGCCTCTGATCGATCGCGAGGTAGCCAATCTGAGTTGAGTGTCATCGGAATAGGTCCCGGCAGGGAGCTTCGCATCGACGCCCCAAGAACCCCCGATCTTCCGTTTCCAGTCAACGGGCTTTTCGATCCGTGAGCGACCAACGCGGCGCTTAACACCCGCGCCATCGACAAGCTCGGTAGTCCAGCCAAGCGAATCGCCAGCAGCCGCCCAGAGGGCAGAATTCACTATATCGTTGAGGCTAACGCCTGGCGAAATCACCCTCACAGCCTCTCGGTTCAATTGGGCATCCCTTCAAATTTTTTGGGACGAATGACCACCTCTACGTCCGTCCGGTCGAGCATGCGAAGCATGGACTTGACCATATCGCTTTGCTCGTCCTCGGACACATAGATGCGTCGAAGTGATGCGAGGCTGAGCCGGCTGGGGTATAGCACCTCGGCCTGCTGGCAGGTGGTTAAATGATCGGCACGCCCTGCTCGGCGAGCCCACCAGTTACCTTCCCGGTGAATGATCTTGGCGAACAGTTTGGCCAGCCCAGTTGGCCCGGCACCCCGCTCACACCCATCGTATTTGTTATTAGTAGTGCCGAAGAAGACGCCCTCATGTTCGAGAATGATCGCATCGAACGATAATATGACCCACCATACGTCTTCGTCTTTATGCCACCTCTTAGAGATATCGAAGAATGACCGATTAATTTCGCTGATCGACAAGTTTATGTAGTCAAGCCAGTCCTTCGACTTATCGAAATGAACAGACTCCTCGGGACGAAACTTCGCGTTGGCGAACGCAACGTTCTCAAGATACTTGTTCGCTGGGAGAAGTCGTCGAGACAAAACTTCGCCCTCGGCTAACATGCCAACTAATCCGCGTTGAGTAGTGAAGTGCAGCACCTCAGTTATTGATCTATTTCTGATAATTTCACCAAGCATCAGACAATTACCTCTTGATATGTCCCATTTTTTAGGAACTTCATCAAGAAGGATGCCTCACTTGGTTTGTATCCCACGACAACCGTCTCCCTCGCGCGAGCGATAGCAACAGCAAATAATCGCCTCATAACAAGGATTTGGTCGTCTGTATCTTCATCCTCCGCATGCGTATTCACTGTGGACATTCCTAGGATGAAAACGTGGTCGAACTCCAGTCCTTTGGCAGAGTGGAAGGTCGATATCGCGATGTTTACAGAACCGATCGGCCAGTCCTCATTTCGGGTTATGTCCGCAAATGGCAACCCTTGCTTTATTAAATGCGCTTTGATTTCTCTAAGAAATCCGCGGCCTGCTGGCTGAAGGAAGGCAACACTCTCTTTTGTCAGGTCGATGTGTTGTTTGATGTAGTCCGTTGCCCAAGTCATTTGACGCGAGTATTTGCCTTTTAGGACAGTTGGAAGCGGCCCAGGCCGAGCCGCCGCCTTCAGGTTTGGCAACGCTCCGTCATCGTCTGCCAAGACCCCCTCCAAGACACCGGCCGCAAACTGAGCAATCGGCACTGTGTTTCGGTGGTTTGCCACCAAGGAGTGATACCGGTTCGGTCGGATTTCGAATCCAGTTTCCTGCCATGTGAAACCGCGCGCGTAGATTCTCTGGACCGTGTCGATCACGAATGTGGCAGCATGTTCCGGTTCGAGGTGCGCACCAATCGCACGGAGTTGATTGGCCGAGAAATCCTGTGCTTCATCAACGATGACTATATCAATACCTGCAGACTGTTTTGCTGCATACATGGATACTGCTAAGTCATTCCAATCCGCGTATCCGTTATCCAATTTCCATTGGGTATACGGCCGAACAACGTTGGTTAGGATTTTCTCTCTTGCTTCCCGGTCTACCCTGGGTGCGAGCCCGCGACCCGACCGTTCTTTCGTCAGATATTGATCGATGTCAGCGGGCAGAAAGCGACCCAAGAGATAGTCGATCTCCTTAGATAGGTATCCTGAGGTGAGCTTCGTCCCGTCACTCTGCCTGGCTAGGTATGCGTCCCGCTGCTCGTCGGTCAGAATTTTGCGGTGGCCAACATGCGACATTGCCCACTTTGCAAATGTGTCGATTGTAATGATCGACTTGGTCGTCGCTAGCTGCGCCTCCGCTAGTGCAGCTACGTAGCCTTTCAGCGTTCGGTTGAAGGTGAGCACCAGAATACGGACCGGTCTCGCGTCGCCTTGGCGCGCTCGGCGCTCTTCCATCATGAAGCTGAGCGATTTAAGCCTCAGGAGGGCCGTTGACGTTTTCCCGCTGCCTGCGGCGCCCCTTATCACTTCCACCCCGAGTCGGCTCTGACTGATTAGAAGCAGCTGCTCTGCGGTCGGTCTCACGATAGGTAGAGTTTTCACCGCGTTCCCCCAGTTTGCCGCTAACGCTAGCGTGCAATCGATCCGTGGGACACTCTAAATACGCGCACGGCCCCGCGCTTGGGATTTGCCCCGTTGGGCCGAGGGGCGCTGGCTTGCTCATGGGCAGAAATCGCGGCGCGGGCAGTTCTAGCGGGAAGGGAGCAACGGATCAGCCCCGCGACCCTGTGCGCCGTAGAGGTGGAAAAAGTCGCTGCGACCACGACGGGGATTCCCTTGCGTCGGCTCATGGTCCAGAGTGGAACGAGCAGGGAACGCCAACTTAGTCGTTCTCTGAGTAAACGGGACAGGGCGATCTATGACGTTCGAAATTGACGCCGACGAGCGCCTTTACCTTCGCCGTGGCGTCAACGCGCCTTGGTACAAGGCACGAGATCTTAGCGACGTCGAACGGGAACGGTTTCGCCAGATCAGCGAGGCTTCTCGAGAAGCCAAAGCCCGTGCGGAGGCTGGCACAAGCCAGCCCCTCCATCTGGTCCCGACGCCGCGCCTGAATCCGCTTAATTTGATGCCTCAGAAGCCGGCCAACGGCCTTAGGGCGCTCAGCTTATTTAGTGGCGGCGGCGGTCTCGATATCGGGTTCGACCGCGCTGGATGCCAGCATGTGGCCTCCTACGATATTCTCGACATGACTGGTGAGGTGCTGTCGAAGGCCCGGCCCGACTGGAAGGTGTTTTCTGGACCGGCCGGCGACGTGACTTCGGTCGACTGGACCGCTTGGCGGGGTCAGGTGGACGTGCTGCACGGTGGGCCGCCCTGCCAACCATTCAGTCACGCCGGCCGGCAAAAGGGCGAAGATGACGTCCGCGATATGGTGCCCGAGATGGTGCGCACCGTAAAACAGATGCGGCCGCGCGCGTTTGTGCTGGAGAACGTGGCGGGTCTGGGCGCGACGAAGTTCCGGGACTATCTGCAGAAAACCATCTTTGAGCCGTTGCGGCGGACATACGATGTGCAGAGCTTCGTCTTGGAAGCGGCGGATTTCGGGGTGCCTCAGAGGCGGAAACGCCTCTTCTTCGTCGGTTTTCGCGAAGAGGATACTGCGAAGCGGTTCCATGTCCCGCCCCGTACACATGCATTCGGAGGCAACTCCGACATCAAGCGAACGATGGGCGCCCGCGAGGCGCTCGGGCTCCCAGACATTGGGATTGACGGTCTTGCACCCACCATCCGAAGCGGACTCACGGGGCCTCGGCACACGACTAGTGTGGTGAATAGTGCGACGGCGGCGCGACATTGGGCTGAGCTAGGCATTTGGCCGAACGGCGTGGCCAAAGATCGCGAAGCGGCCTCAAGGTTTCCAGCCAAGAACGGCGCTTTCCGTCTGTCCGTGGCAGATTGCATGATCCTCCAGGGCTTCCCTGCGGACTGGCCGATCTTGAACGGCGCCGTCTACCGGGCGCTTGGCCTGATAGGCAATTCAGTGGCACCCCCAATGGGCTATGCCGTGGCCTCAGCAGTCGCAAGGGCGCTTAGGCCGGATTAGCGGCGAGCCAACTACGAACGAGCTTGCGGAGTTCTTCGGCGTAGTTCGAGGTGATCGCGGGCCAGTTGGAGAGGTAGGCCGGGCTGACCTTGGGGTTATTCAGCGTGGAGCCGCGCTCGATCACGTAGCGCAGACGATCACGAAAAATCGCGAGCATGCGCTCGGGCGCGATGTCCTCTGCTTCGCCACGGGCGTCCAGATATTGTGCCGCCGAGTACTGCATCTTGTGTAACTTCCGGGCGTCCGCGAGCGTGTAGGCGGGCTTCTGCCCGAGCACGGCGTACATGTCGTACAATGTGAGGCGGGCCGGAGCCAGTTTGGCCAGTTCGAAATCCGGCCGGATGTACTCCCAGCGATCATCGACCCAAGGCTTCATCGCATCAGGAGAGCCGTACCGGCAGAGCGCCAGGTCGTTTCCAGCATACACGCTGACCAGCCAGTGCTTGGTGCGCCACTTCTCAATATGGTCACGACCGAAGTCGCGAACGGTGGTCAAGCCCCCTCCCGTGGTTATCGACTTCAGCTCAAACTCAAGCTCACGTCCATCGATGCGGAGGATCGCGTCGACCCCGTGGCGTGACCGGTTTGGAGGACGTTCCAAGTTGAACATGTCAACAAGTCGGTTCTCTCTGGCGTCATCCTGAGCAGTCAAAGGGCAGCCCCCGTTCGCTCCGCATTCCTGCGGTAGGTATCTTTATCCGGAGTCGGAAGAACCGAAGGTGGCCGAAGGCTATTCCGCTCGGCCAACGCCGACGGTGGAGCCAACCGACGATTGACGCGGCTGCCGATCCTCGCGCCACTTCTGGGGAGTATGATCATGCTGAGTTGGGGTGAAACTAGCATTTTAGGCGAACGCCTGGGCCTCCGCCCGCGTCTCCTGACAGGAAGATCGCACCAGCAGCTTCGAGCGCAGTCTGCAAGCGTTCGAGTGTCCCAGTCTGCATGCCGCCGCGGCCCGCCTCAAACCTGTGAATCGTGGAGTCGGCGACGCCCGAACGTTCAGCGAGTACCTTCACGCTCAGACCCAGGCCAGCGCGAGCCATCCTGATTTGGGCAGGGCTAATCATTTTCGGCGAAAATCTCCGACTACTTGCAGAATTCCGTTGACTCGGTCGGTGAATTCCGCTGAACTCTAACCGAATTCCTCTGAAACTCCACCGTTCAGCCTGTTCTGAACGACCGGGCGGCTGCGCGGGAGGTCACGCATGCCTAGCCACCAACAGGTACCATTTCCTAACCGGAAGGGGAGACGACGCCTTCCTGACCGTCTTTTGGCCGCTGCCTTCCTCCGCAACGCCCGCACCTTCCATGCCATGGCTTGGACCGAGTCTGATCGCTCAGGGCGGAGATCGGCCTACCCGTGCGCAATCGCCATCGAACTTGGCTTGAAGGCGTACCTCCTCCATCGCGGGTTCTCCGACGACTGGAACCGAACCCATCTGCGTCATGATCTGAGGAAGGCTCTGCGGTGCGCCCGGCTGGCTGGCCTGCGAGACATGCCGGTTGGGTTAGCCGAACTCGCCGCTGTCCTTGGACCGCTCTACGCCTCAGGGGATTTGCGATCCGGTGCGGTCGAGCCCGAGCTAACGATCTCGCTCGAAGCCGCCGACAGGGTGATCAGCCGCTTTCTGGATGGCGTCGAAATCGCCATCGGGATGGAGGGAGGGGCAGGGCCATGAGCCTTGGGGGGGTCCGATGCTGGCTAGGGTTCAGGAGGGCCGCAGAACCGACCGGGCACCGTGTTCTGGTGCGAGCGATCCAGCAACTGCCACCTCAATGCCGCGACGTCTTCATCCTGCATCGCTTCGGGGACATGCCGCTGGAGGAGGTCGCAATGCATCTCGGCATCGACCGTGCATCGGCCGAAGCGCACTTGGCCGAGGCGCTCGTCCGGCTGTGCCGCGCGGTGGACGAGACGGAAGCTCGGCAGTCTTCAGAACGCTCGTGAGGATCGAGGGCAGGATAGGCTTTGCGCCGGCATTGTCTGACAAGCTGCACCTTATCGATCAGGATTGATCCATCCACCCACAACCATGAGGATGACGGCACCCGCTAAACGTGCCATTGTTCGACGAACCGAGGGGTGCGGCATGCGAGCTTGGCTGAGCGTTTTGAGTTTGGCTGTGTGGCTGTTGGCCACCTGGGTCGTGCCGGTGCCGGCGGCTGCACAAACCTACACGCCGCCGACCGGGACACGCGGCTGGTGCACGCCTGTCGGGCCGGGCCAGACGGAGTGTTTCCCGTCGCCTGCCGCAGCCTGCTTTCGGCAATGGCAGGTCTATGGACAGCCGTACATGCCCCCGGCGGGCTCCTACCGCGGCGTGAAGGACCGTTCCTCCTGGAATGCGAAGGAATGCGACTGGCACTATTTCGGGACGCCCGCGCCAACCATCGTACAGTTCCAGTGCAGCGGCGGCTACACGGCCGTCGCTCCAGGCCGATGCGTGCAGGGCTGGAACAACTTTCCCCAATGCCTCCCCAGCGACGGCGCGCCGAACTTCGGAGCCCGCGCGGCGGCGTGCACGCCGCGTCCGATCAGCATTCTCTCGGGCACGAAGACGTTCGACACTGTCGATTTCGAGACCGAGACCGGCTCTCTGCTTGTCGAACGTCACTATAGTTCGCTGGCGTTCGGAGGCGCCGCCGGGACACTTCGTAATCCGCCTGTATCCGCCGGCAACTGGCGCTTTGGGTTCTCAATGGAGCTCCAGCTCACGAGCAACCTGTCGTCAGGTGTCATAACCGTTCTGACACCGCAGGGGTTGTTGCTGCAGTTTCAGCGCCAGCCCGATGGCAGCCTGGCTCCCTACACGACGTCGTCGTATCCAGTTCCCCGCACCGATTATTCGTTGGAACTGGTCGGACCGTGGCCGTCCGCCTTGGCTGATCTGCGGACGACGCCTTCGACCTGGCGGCTGCGGTCGCAGCAAGCGGAATGGATTTTCGTCACGCGCGCCGACCCCGTTTCCGGTCAGTACAACGTGGGCCGCCCCTCCACAATGACCGAGCGGGAGGGCCCGACCTGGACCTTCGCCTATGGGAGCGCCGGCGAGCTGACGACCCTCTCGGATCAGTTCGGCAACAGCCTCGGATTCACCTGGATCATGAGTTCGGCGGGCGCTCAGCATCCACTAGCCGTGTCCGAGATCGCTCTGCCGGGCGGACGGTCGCTTCGGTATTTTTACGAAGACGCGATGGGGGGATCGTCCGGGCCCGACCGACTGATGCGCGTGGACTGGCTCGACGCCTCCAATGTCGTCCAGGACAGTCAGTCGTACGTGTACGGCGACGCTCGCTATCCGACATTCGTCACTGAAATAAGAGATCGCGACGGCGTCGGACGCCAGTTCGTTCAGTACCAGATGGACGGCAAAGCCAGCAGCAGCGGCAAGGCGCTCGGGGCCGAGACCTACGCTGTCTCCTACGCTTCAGCCACGGGGTCTCACACCAGAGTGGTGACGACGCCGCTGGGGCGGAGCGTCACCTACCGCTATTCGGCGGGCGGCTATCCGTTCAACACCAATCTGATCGCCATCGACGAGGCCGCTAGCCCCAATGCGCCGGCAGCGTCGCAGGCCTTCTCCTCGACAGCCTTCCGGCTCACGAGCCAGACGGATCAGGAAGGCCGGGTGACGACCTTCTCTCGAGACGCCGTCGGTCGGCCGACGACCCTTGTCGAGGCCTCGGGCACGCCTTCGTCGCGAACCACGCAAGTTGCCTGGAACGCCGCCTTCAATGTTCCGGACAGCATCGCCCAGCCTGGCCTAACCACCACCTTCACCTACGACGCCGCCGGTCGGATCCTGACCCGCACTCAGACGGACACGACAACGCACGCCACGCCCTACGCAACGAACGGACGAAGCCGGATGTGGACCTACGCCTGGACGGCGGGCGGCCAGCTCGCTTCCGTGGACGGCCCGCTGCCGGGTGCCGCCGATACGGTGAGTTACGGCTACACACCCGAGGGCTGGCTCTCGTCGGTGACCGACGAAGTAGGGCTGGTCACCACCATCACCACGCACGACTGGCGTGGCGCGCCGCTGGCGATGGTGGACCCCAACGGCGTCGAGACCCAAATCACCTACGACATTCGCGGGCGGCCAACCTCTATCCTGATCGATCCGGGGCCATCCCAATCCCTCTATCAGGCAGCTTACGACGCAGCCGGAAATCTGCGCCGCTTGACCCTGCCTGAGGGCGGTTGGCTTGAGTATGTTCATGACGCCGCCGACCGCTTGGTCGAGGTGCGAAATGATCGTGGCGAGAAGCAGACCTTCGACGTCAATGCCCTGGGTGAAGCGACAGCCCAGGAAGTCCGAACGGCTGCGGGCTCGTTGACGTCGAGCGGCGAGCAGGCGTTCGATGAACTGGGTCGACTGATCAGACAGATCGGCGCGGCGTCCCAGACGGCCATCCTAGCCTACGACAAGGTCGGGAACCTAACCCAGGTCACCGATCCCCGCGGCAAGGTGTGGGGCAACCAGTGGGACGCCCTTAACCGCCTTGTCCTCCAGCGCGATCCGGAAAACCATGACAACGCCTACGCCTATGCGCCGAATGACGCCTTGAGCGCCCTGGAGGACGGGCGCGGCCTAGAGACCCAGCGCGTGATCGACGGCTTCGGCCTGACCATCTTCGAAAGCAGCCCGGACCGCGGCGAGCGCACCTACTGGTACGACGCGGCCGACCGGCTGGTGAGGCTGATCGACGCCGACGAGGACGAAACGCTCTACGCTTACGATGCAGCCAGCCGCCAGATATCCGAAACCTTTGTCGATGCCGCGTGGGAAAATATTTCCTTCAGCTACGATAGTGTCGCGGAAGGCAACAACGGCCAGGGGCGGCTGACTGGGGTCACGGACCAATCCGGTACCTCCTCTCTGACTTATGACCGCCAGGGACGCCTGACGCAGAGCCTCAAAACGATCCAGGGCCACACCTACACGCTCGCCTACGCCTACGACACTGACGGCGAAGTGACGCGTGTAACTCTGCCATCCGGGCGGTGGGTCGATTACACGCGCGATCCAGAAGGACGCGTTTCGACGATCAACACTCGTTCAACAGCGCTCGGGGCGCCGACGTCGATTCTGGGCGCAATCGAGTACGCCCCGTTCGGCCCAATGATTAGTGCCGTATTCGGAAACGGCCTGGCGTGGGAGCAGGCCTACGACGGAAATTACTGGCAGACTGGTCTCCGCGTCGGCTCCTCTGCGGGCGACTTGCTGTCCCTGACCTTCGCGCGCAACGAAACCGGCGCATTGACCGGCGTGGGCGACGCCGTGACCGGCGATCGCGGTGCCAGCTTCGGCTACACTGACGACGGTCGACTCCAATACGCGGTGGGAGCCTGGGGCGACGAGAGTTACGGCTATGATGCGTCAGGCAATCGCACCGAGGTCCGTCGCGACGACGGGAGCACAGTCAGCTACGAGTTCGCCCTGACGTCGCCGACCAGGAACAGGATCAATGAGGTTCGCGACACCGGCTGGTCGCTGCTACGAGACCTCAGCTACCGCGACGGCGGCGATCTCTACGCCCAGGACTACACGGGCGGATCGGACCTTGAATACCACTATGGCGCGCGCAAGCGGCTTCTGGGGGTCTCGGAAAACAGCGCGGTCACTGCATCCTACAGCTACGACTATCTGGGCCGGCGCGTGGCCCGGACGCTGGCGGCGTCCGGCCAGACCATCCACTACGTCTTCGACGACCAGGGGCGGCTGCATGGGGAGTATGACGGCGCGACGGGGCAGTTCCTGAAAGAGTATGTCTGGCTGGATGACCGTCTCACGGCGGTGGTCACGCCGGGCGGCACCTCCGGCTTAATCTGGTTTGTGCACACGGGACAGATCGCCGAGCCGTTGCTGGTGACGAATGCGAGCGGCGCGGTAGCCTGGTCGGCGGTCACCGACCCCTGGGGGCAGGCCGCCGTATCAGGCACGCCGCTCGTCGAGCTCGACCTGCGCCTTCCTGGACAGTGGGCGCACGCCGAGACCGGCCTGCATCAAAACTGGATGCGAGACTACGATCCAACACTGGGAAGATACGTTCAGACTGACCCCGCAGGACAGCAGTTCGATTTAAACCTTTACGCCTATGCGATCTCTGACCCGTTGAGCGTGACAGATCCTTACGGCCTGTTTCCCATGATTCCCCACAATCCGGTCCAAACTGCATGGCGCGTCGGACGCGGGTACTATGGATTCTTCCGCAGATGGCGACAGTGGGGACACGAACAGTTCCCTGGTGAAGTAAACTCTCGTTCGCGCCACTGCTCTGTTAGCTGCATAACGGGTAGCCAAACATCCATCCCAATCGCGCGGACGGCAGGGGTTGTGAATGAGGTCCAAGGATTCGTTATTCATGACATTAGACGCCTTCCCTCAAGGCTGAGGCGCGACACGCCCTGGGCATTTCAATGGTCAGACTTGAGCGACAACGAACGGGGCTTCGCGGCGGCTAGATGCTTGCCCATAAATTCTGAGCCTGAGATAGTTAGAAATTGCATACTTCAGTGCACACGGTGAGTTATGGCTATGAGCAGATTATCACTACTGAAACTATCACTTCTGCTTTTACCCGCATCATTATTACTTATGTTGCCATCATGCGATCAGGATGGCATGTCGACGGATGATCCTGTGTGGACCCTGTACAGTTCAAATGAGCACGATCAACGTGTGCACGTTGCGACATTCGATGTCATCGATATGAACGGATCAAAACACAGCAATGAGGCACGCTGCAAAGATGCGGCTTTTATTCACAGCTCATATGCTAAGTCTAAGTATTGGTGTGAAATAGGTCGTTATCGTCGGGGGTAACGGCAGACGACGAAAGGATGTCGTTAAAGAGCAGCGCCGTCCGCCCGCTTCAACCCCGCTTCGCGCCCTACGGGCTGCGGCTGGCGCCGCAGGCGTTGACCCGGTCGGCCGCCGCCGCTGAGGGCTTGGCGTGGATCGATGGATCGATCCGCTTTGCGAGAAAGCGGCGACCGGAGATTTGCGAGGGAAGGGTTACGGGTATGCCCGCAGTTTCAGAGCGATCAGCTTGGCGGCTATGTACGTCCAGCCGTCATCAGAGCCGGAGGCGCGTCGGCGCCGGACTCCGCAAGCCCGGCCAGTTGGCGTACAATCGGCCGTCCGCGTCACAGACACCTGGCCTGATGATCTTCCGATCACGCCGGCCGAGCTTCTGGCGGTGGAGGCGTGGTTTGGCGAGGTGCTCGACGAGATTCTGGGTCCGCGCCTCTGAAAGGAGCCGGACGTGAGCGGTACGATCATTACCCCAGGCGTTCAGACCCGAGCGGCCTTGTACCTTCGCGTCTCGACCGGTCGGCAGGCCGTCAACGACCTTTCCATTCCCGACCAGCGCCGCCAGCTTGAAGCCTACTGCGAGACCAAGGGGTGGGAAGCTACGGCCGAGTACGTCGAGCCGGGCAACACCGCCACCGACGACCGGCGCCCGTCCTTCCAGTCGATGATCGAGGCGGCGCTGACCAAGCCGCCCTCCTTCGACGTGATCGTGGTGCACAGCTTTTCCCGCTTCTTCCGGGATCAGTTCCAGTTCGAGTTCTACGTTCGGAAGCTGGCGAAGAACGGCGTCCGCCTCGTCTCAATCACGCAGGAGCTGGGCGACGACCCTATGAGCGTGATGATGCGTCAGATCATGACGCTCTTCGACGAGTACCAATCCCGCGAGAACGCCAAGCACACCCTGCGAGCCATGAAGGAAAACGCGCGCCAGGGCTTCTGGAACGGCGCCCGGCCGCCCATCGGCTACCGCATCGTCGCGGCCGAGCAGCGGGGAGCCAAGATCAAGAAGACGCTGGAGATCGACCCGCTCCAAGCCGAGACCGTTCGCACCATCTATCGTTGGGCGCTGACCGGCGACGGCGCGCAAGGACCGATGGGGCTGAAGACCATCGCCACGCGGCTGAACGAGCGGAATATCCGGACCCGAGACGGCGGGCGGTGGGGGATCGGCACGGTGCATCAGGTGCTGACCCGCTCGACGTACATGGGCGAGCATCGATTCAACACGCGAGACCACAAGACCAAGACGCCGAAGCCTGAGTCCGAGCACGCGATCATGGCCGTGCCGCCCATCGTGTCGAAGGCGGACTATGAGGCTGTTCGGGCGCGCTTAAAGTCGCGAAACCCCAAGTGGACCCCGCCGCGTGTCTCGACCGGACCGAACCTGCTGACGGGCATCTGCTTCTGTGGCGTCTGCGGCGGCGCGATGACGCTCAGAACCGGCAGGGGGAGCGCTGGCGGCCAGTATCGCTACTACGCCTGTTCGACCAAATCTCGCATGGGCGAGACCGGCTGCACCGGCCTAGCCGTCCCCATGCATAAGCTCGACGACGCGATCATCGACCATCTCGAAACCCGATTGCTCCACCCGGACCGCCTCGCGGCCCTGATGGAGCAGCTTCTGGATCGTCGGGAGGAATGGGCCGGCCAGAGACGCGGTCACATCGCCGAGATGCGCAAGCGCGCCACCGAGGCCGAGGCCAAGCTGAACCGGCTTTATGAAGCCATCGAGAACGGTCTGCTGGCGCCGGACGACGCTTCGCTGAAAGATCGGGTCGCCGAACTTTCCGGCACCCGCGATCAGGCCAGGGCGGACGCCGAGCGGATCAGTGCGTCAGTCGAGCGGTTGGCGCCGACGATCACGCCCGACGCCTTGGCGCGGTTTGCTACCGCTGCCCGGCGCAAGTTGCGGGACAGCACCAGCGGCTATCGGCGAGACCATCTGCGCGCCCTGACCCAGCGAGTGGAGGTCATCAGCAAGACCGAAGCGCGCATCATCGGCTCGCGAACCGAGCTTCTGCGCGCCTTGGCGTCCAGCGATGGTGGGAATTACGCCGCCTCAGGCGGAGTTCTCAGTTTTGAACGGAAGTGGCGCACCCGAAGAGATTCGAACTCCTGACCCCCAGATTCGTAGTCTGGTGCTCTATCCAGCTGAGCTACGGGTGCGTGTCGCCGTTGGCGAGGGCGGGTAACTAGCCGCTGATGCGGGGGGATGCAAGCGCTCCGGGGCGGAAAAGGCGCCTGTGCGGCGGCCACGTTGATTTGGCGGCGATTCGCTCCCACATCTCGGCCAGACATGAGGCGCGCGCGTGCGCCGTTCAGGAGAGTTCCATGGCTACGCTCAAGGTCACCGACGACAGCTTCGACACCGACGTGCTGAAGGCGTCCACCCCCGTGCTGGTGGACTTCTGGGCCGAGTGGTGCGGGCCCTGCAAGCAGATCGGCCCCGCCCTGGAGCAGATCTCGGACGAGCTGGCCGGCCAGGTGACCATCGCCAAGGTCAACATCGACGACAGCCCCATGATCCCGTCTAAGCTGGGCGTGAAGGGCATTCCGACCCTGATGCTGTTCAAGGACGGTCAGATGGCCTCGATGAAGGTCGGCGCCATGCCAAAGGGCAAGATCGTGGAATGGCTGGCCGAGGCCGGGGTGAAAGCCGAGGGCTGACCCTCTCGCCGGGGCGGGCCGTTTGCCGGATACGGCGCGCCCGCCGCCGTGCTAGGTCTCGCGCATGACCGAAGACCCGCGCGAACCCATCGACGACGATAAGACGGACGAGACGCCCGTCCAGCGGGCGCTGCGGCTGAAGAAGGCCGCCATCGACGCCCGGCCCAAACCTCCGCGAGGGGGCGGCTTTCAGCGCGAGCAGTCGGCGCGGATCGCCGCCGGCAAGTCCAAGCCCTGGATGAGCCGCTAGGGCTTCAGTCCGGCCAGGTGTCGCGGCTGGCCCCCAGGACCTCGCCAGCCAGGTACAGAGACCCGCAGATCACCACCCGTCCCGCCCCGAGTCGAAGGGCGGTGCGCAGCGCCTCCTCGACCGAGACGGAAGCGCTGGCCGCCAGGCCGTGGCCGCGCGCGACCGCCGCCAGGGCCGCCGGCTCGGCGCAGGCGCCGTCAAAACCGACGGTGAAGACCGTGGCGTCGGACGCTTTCAGGGCCTCGAAGAAACCGCCCGCGTCCTTGTTGGCCAGAATGCCGACGATCAGGGCGGTGGGACGCGGGGCGCGCGCTTGGCGCTCCGCCAGCGTCCGCGCCAGGGCCTGGGCGGCGTGCGGATTGTGCCCCCCATCCAGCCACAGCTCGGCGTCCGCCGCCTTCGCCGCCTCGCCATAGGGGCCGGCGGATAGCCGCTGCATGCGCGCCGGCCAGCGCACGGCGTTCAGGCCTGCCGCGATCGCGGTCTCGGGCAGGTCCAGCTCCAAGGCCGCGGCCACGGCCAGGCCGGCGTTGTCCATCTGATGCGCGCCCGCCAGCGCCGGCGCGGGCAGGTCCAGAAAACGCTCCTGATCCTGGAAAACCAGCCCGCCCCGCTCGCCCCAGGCGTCGAAATCCACGCCCATCACGGTCAGCGGAGAGCCGACGGCCGCAGCCGCGCCCTCGATGGCCGCCATGGCGACCTCGGCCTGTCGCGCCACCACGCCCCGCGCGCCGGCCTTGAGGATGCCCGCCTTCTCGCGCGCGATGCCGGCCAGGTCCGTGCCCAGAAATTCGGCGTGGTCCAGATCGACCGGCGTGATGAGACTCAGCAGCGGCCGCGCGATGACGTTTGTGGCGTCCAGCACGCCGCCCAGCCCGACCTCGACGATGGCCAGGTCTGCCGGCGTCTCGCTCATGGCCAGAAAGGCGGCGGCCGTCGTGCTTTCGAACACCGTGGCCTCGACGCCTGTCGCTTCCACGCGGTCCAGGGCGGCGTTCAGGGCCGCGTCGTCGATCAGCCGCCCCGCCAGGCGGATGCGCTCGTTGAACCGCACCAGATGCGGCGAGGTGTAGACATGGACGCGCAGGCCCGCCGCTTCCGCCATGGCGCGCAGCAGGGCGACGGTCGAGCCCTTGCCGTTGGTGCCGGCCACGTGGACCACCGGCCCCAGCCGATCCTGCGGATCGCCCAGCGCCGCGCACAGGGCCTGCATACGCTCCAGCGACAGATCGATCTTCTGCGGATGCCGCGCCAGCAGACGGGCGGAGATCGGGTCCACGGCCGTCAGGCGGCCCGGCGCTTGCCGCCCATCAGCATGGACAGGATCAAGCCGAGCGTGCGCGGCAGGTCGTGGCGGGTGACCACGCGGTCGACCATGCCCTTTTCCTGCAGATACTCGGCGCGCTGGAAGCCCGGCGGCAGCTTCTCGCGGATGGTGGTCTCGATCACGCGTGGGCCGGCGAAGCCGATCAGGGCGCCCGGCTCGGCCAGGTGCACGTCGCCCAGCATGGCGTAGGATGCGGTCACGCCGCCGGTGGTCGGGTCGGTCAACACCACGACATAGGGCAGGCCCGCCTGTTTGACCTCCTGCACCGCCAGGGTGGTGCGCGCCATCTGCATCAGGCTGAGCGCGCCTTCCTGCATGCGCGCGCCGCCGGCGGCGGTGAAGCACACCAGCGGAACGCCCCGCTTCACGGCCTCGCGCGCGGCGGCCACGAAAGCCTCGCCCGCCGCCATGCCCAGCGATCCGCCCATGAAGGTGAAGTCCTGGACGATGACCACGGCGGCCTCGCCGTCGACGTCGCCGAAGCCGATGGCCATGGTGTCCTTGCGGCCGGCGGCCTTGCGCGCCGCCGTCAGGCGATCCTTGTACGGCTTGCCGTCCGAAAATTTGAGCGGATCCTCGGGCACGTCCGGCGTCGGGATCGATTCATAGCGCCCGTCGTCGAAGGTGAAGCGCAGGCGCGCCTCGGCGTTGATGCGCATGTGACGCCCGCCCGGCGTGACCCACAGGGCCGCCTCCAGGTCCGAGCGATAGATCATCTCGCCCGTGTCGGGGTCCTTGACCCACAGATTGTCGGGTGTGTCGCGGCGGCTGACGATCTTGCGCACGCCGGGCGCGAAGCGGCTGAGCCAGCCTCCGCGCTTCTCGGGCTGTGGCTTGTCGGCGGGTTTGTTCTTGTCGACCATGGGCGCCGCTTTAGACCATTTTCGTTTCGGTCGAAATCGACCGAACCCAGAACAATGGTCCAAAATCAATCTGAAGCGAATATCTGGGTTCTGTGGGACAGGTCCGACAGAACCGATTTCGCTTTAGACGGTTTCCGTCGCGCGCGCATCCCTGACCGCATCGGCCAGGCGACGGACTTGGGCCAGAACGCGCGGCGCGGCGGGTTCGCCGGCCTCGAGGGCTGAGGCGACCTCATCCACGAACAGGGAACCCACGACCACCGCATCGGCGACCCGCGCGATCTCGGCGGCGCGCTCGGGCGTTCTGACGCCGAAACCGACGGCGACCGGCAGGCCCGAGGCGGTGCGCACCCGCTCCACGGCCGGCGCGACCGAGGCGGCCTGCGCCTCCTTCACGCCGGTCACCCCGGCGACTGACACATAGTAGACGAAGCCCGAGGTGCGCTCGGCCACGACCTTCAGCCGCGCATCGTCCGTCGTCGGCGTGGCCAGGCGGATCAGCGACAGATGGCTGGCGTCCAGCGCGTCGCTCAGCGGCGCGGCCTCCTCGGGCGGGCAATCCACGACGATCAGGCCGTCGACCCCGGCCTGGGCCGCATCGCGCGCAAAGGCGTCATAGCCATAGCTCTCGATGGGATTGAGGTAGCCCATCAGGATCAGGGGCGTCTCGTCGTCGCCGCGCCGGAAGGCGGCGACCAGCTCGAGCGTCGAGGCCAGGGTCATGCCGGCCTTGAGGCCGCGCAGCGCCGCGCGCTGGATCGGCGGTCCCTCGGCCATGGGGTCGGAGAAGGCGAGGCCCAGCTCGATCAGGTCGGCCCCGGCCGCCGGCAGGCCGCGCAGGATCTCCAGCGCCTCCGCCCGGCTGGGATCGCCGGTCATGACATAGGGAATGAAGCCCGCCCGGCCCTCGGCCTTCAGCCGGGCGAAACGGGCGTCGATGCGCGCGGTCGTCATTGGGCGGGCGCAGGCTCCGCAGCGGCCGGCTGGGCGGCGCAGACATCGCCAGGCACGGTCGCGAAACCCAGATAGCCCGGCGCTTCGGGCGTAGCGGGTTGGGCGGTGTCGTAGAAGGCCACCATCTGGAGACCGTCGCAGCCGCCGCCCTCGCGGCGCTTGACCAGGATGACGCGGTTGTCGTCTCCGTCGGCAGGCAGCCAGCCCTGAGCCTCGAAATGACGGATGTATTCGTCAGCCAGTGTTCCGACCACCGCGATCGGCGCGGTCACGCAGAAGGCGCGGCCGGCCAGATTGTGCAGATTGCCGCAGTCCGGCGAGGCCTGGGCCACCCCCAGGATCGGCGTGTCGGTGGCGGGCGCGCCCTGGGCCTGAGCGGCGACGGTCAGGGCGGCGGCGAAGACGGTGGTCAAAATCATGGATGCGGTTCGAGCCTAGAGCTCGACTCCCAGATGCTTGGCTACGGTGAAGATATCCTTGTCGCCCCGGCCCGACAGGACCAGCACGACGTCGCCGCCCTCGCCCACGTCGCGGGCGACTTCGCCGATGCGGGCCAGGGCGTGGGCGGGTTCGAGAGCGGGAATGATCCCCTCCAGCTGCGACATCTGCTGGAAGGCGGCCAGGGCTTCGTCGTCGGTGGCCGAAAGATATTCGCCGCGGCCCAGGTCGTTCAGCCAGGCGTGCTCGGGGCCGATCCCGGGATAGTCCAGGCCGGCGGAGATCGAGTGGCCCTCAAGGATCTGGCCGTCCGCGTCCTGCAGCAGATAGGTGCGGTTGCCGTGCAGCACGCCGGGACGGCCGCCCTTCAGGCTGGCGGCGTGGTCGGGGGTGTCCAGGCCGTGGCCCGCCGCCTCGACCCCGATCAGGCGAACGTCCGTGTCGTCGACGAAGGGGTGGAAGGCGCCGATGGCGTTCGAGCCGCCGCCGATGCAGGCCACCACCGCCTCGGGCAGTTTGCCCATCCGCTCCAGCGACTGCTGCTTGATCTCGCGCCCGATCACCGACTGGAAGTCGCGAACCATGGCCGGATAGGGCGCCGGGCCGGCCGCCGTGCCGATGATGTAATAGGTGTCCTCGACGTTGGTCACCCAGTCGCGCATGGCCTCGTTCATGGCGTCCTTGAGCGTCGCCGCCCCCGCCGTCACGGCCGCGACCTCTGCGCCCATCAGTTTCATGCGGAAGACGTTGGGCTGCTGCCGCTCCACGTCGACCGCGCCCATGTAGACCACGCAAGGCAAGCCGAAGCGCGCGCAGACGGTGGCCGAGGCAACGCCGTGCTGGCCGGCCCCGGTCTCGGCGATGATGCGGGTCTTGCCCATGCGTCGGGCCAGCAGGATCTGGCCCATGCAGTTGTTGATCTTGTGCGCGCCCGTGTGGTTCAGGTCCTCGCGCTTCAGCCAGATGCGCGCGCCGCCGTGATGCTCGGTCAGGCGCTCGGCCAGATACAGGGGGCTGGCGCGGCCGACATAGTGCTCCAGGAAGCCGTCCAGCTCAGCCTGGAAGCTCGGATCGGCCTTGGCCTCGGCATAGGCCGCGTCCAGCTCGTGGATCAGCGGCATCAGGGTTTCGGGCACGAAGCGGCCGCCATAGGGGCCGAAACGGCCCTGGGCGTCGGGCCAGGCGTAGGCGTTGGGCAGGATGGCGTTCACGGGCGTCAATCTTTCGCGGGAAGGCGACGAAATCAGGACCGTTTGACGGCCCGCAGGAAGGCCGCAATCCGGGCCGTGTCCTTAACACCCGGCGCGCTTTCCACACCAGAGGAGACATCGACCGCCTGAGCACCCGTCAGACCCACCGCCTCTGCGACATTATCGGGGTCCAGGCCTCCGGCCAGGAACCATGGTTGGGCGAAGCGCCGCCCGCGCATCAGGGTCCAGTCGAACTTCGCCCCCACGCCGCCGGGCAGGACGGATCCACGGGGCGGCTTGGCGTCGAACATCAGCCAGTCAGCCGCGCCGGCCCATTGCCCCGCCGCATCCAGATCAGAGCCGTCGCGCACCGCCAGCGCCCTGATCACGCCCGCGCCCGTCAGCCGTCGCGCCTCATGCGCCCGGCGCGGCGTCTCGGCTCCGTGCAGCTGGATCAGGTCGGGCTTGAGGATCAGCGCCACTTCGGTCAGCAGGGCGTCGCTCGGATCGACCAGCACTGCGACCACCCTGGCTCGCCCTCGCGCCCGCTCGAACAGGGTCGCGGCGTGGATTGGATCCAGGTGCCGCGGGCTCTTGGGAAACACCACCGCCCCCACGAAGTCCGCCCCGCCCGCCAGGGCCGCGTCCAGCGTCTCGGGCGTCGTCAATCCGCAGATCTTGGCCAAGGTCATGGGACGATGACCTCAACGCCCAGGTCCGCCGCCACCGCCGCCATGCCTGCATCCAGCGTGGCCAGGGCGCCGCCATGCCTGATCACGATGGCGATGTGCAGGGCGTCGGCCGCTCTTAGGCGCACATCGCCACGCACCAGCGTCCTCGCTTCGATCAAGTCGGAATCCTGAACCGACAACACCGTCCTCGACGGCAACCAGCCATCCACCTGTATCTCAAGAGCTCGGCGGGTCCGGTCTTCCAGCTTGCGCATGCGAGACTGGACCGCGAGGGCGGACGAAAATTCGGTCAGCGCCCAGCGGCTCAGGACGATCTCCGGCTGACCCTGCAGCCATCGCGTGACGCGTGCTGTGTGGACATCGTTGCTGAACATGGACACCAGCACGCTGGTGTCGAGATAGGCGGTCAAATCTCTCCGTCCCGCATCTTGCGGACCAGGGTGACGGAGTCGATCGGTTCGCTTGGCGACACTCTGACCTTTTCGAGCCATTCCAGATCGACCGCGCCGTTCGTGCGGGCCGGCGGCTCGGCCGGCTCCAGGCGCGCGATGGGCTTGCCGCGCCGGGTGATGGTCACGGCTTCGCCAGCCAGCATGCGGTCAAGCAGCCGGGGCAGATTGTTCTTGGCTTCGGCGACGGAATAGCTGGACATGGCCATCAAGATAGCCATCTGCGGCCCGCTCCGCAATCAAGGCCGATACAGGTCTGCGTCCGGGTCCGCGCGACCACGAATGCCCGCGGCCACGATCTGGCTTGCGATGACCGAATAGGTGATGCCGTTGCCGCCGAAGCCCATGACCGCCCAGGCGTTGGCCATGGCCGGCACGGGCGCGATCGACGGCAGGCCCGTCGCGCTCTCCCCGAAGGCCCCGGCCCAGGTGTAGTCCACCTCGAACTCCACCTCCGGCAGCAGGTCGCGCAGCTTCTTGGCGATGGTCTCGCACTTGCGCTTCAACTTGACGGGATCCTGATGCGCGGCCGGATCGGCCTCGTCCTCGCCGCCGACGATCAGCCGGCCGTCGCCGCCCATGCGGAAATACAGGTACGGATCGGACGCTTCCCACACCAGGGTCTCGCGCAGCCAGGCCGGACAGCGCAGGCGCGGCTTGGACGCCAGGGCCCAGGTCGAGATCACCTCGGCGCCGGGCGTCGGCACGCCCTTGGGAAACTCGTAGCCGCAGCAGAAGACCACCTGGCGCGCCCGCACCGCATGGCCGGCGTCGGTCAGCAGGGTCACGCCGTCGGGATCGCTGGCGGCCTGTTCGACCTCGACCGGAGAATAGACCATCGCCCCATTCGCCTGCGCCCGCCGCAACAGACCGGCGGCCAGACGCGCCGGGTCGCCGCTGGCCGACCCCTGGCTCAGGATGGCGCCGGTCCGTTCGATGCCGAACCGTTCGCGCACCTCGGCCTTGCCCAGGAAGACGCTCTCCAGGCCCATGGCCGCTCGCGCTTCGGCCTCGGCCTCCAGCGCGCGGAACCCGTATTCGTCGCCCGCCAGATACAGGGTCGCCTTGTCGTTCAGCCCGCAGACGATCCGCTCGTCCGCCACGATCGTCTTCAGCGCATCCACGGCCGAGCTCGAGCGCCGATAGGCCCGCCGGGCCTTCTCGGCCCCGATCCGCTCGGTCAGCGCCGTCAGCGGCAGGTCGATCTCCCATTGCAGCAGGGCTGTCGAGGCGATGGTCGAGCCCATCAGGGGCGGCCGCCGGTCAAGCACGGCGACCGAATGGTCGCGGCTCAGCTCATGGGCCATGAAGGCGCCGCTGATGCCCGCGCCGACGATGGCGACGTCGACGCTGACCGCCCGCTCCAGCGCCTTGACCGGCACGCCCAGCCCATGGCTGTCCGCCCACAGCGAACGGCCGGTGCGCAGATCGCGTTTCAGGGTGGCGCCGGTCATGCTGTCTCCGATCGAGCGGAGCGAAAGGGCGCCAGACCGGCCGAAGTTCCCGCGTTACTCGAAGATGGCCGCGATCTCGTCGGCCGTCATCAGGCGCCACTGACCGGGCGCCAGGTCGTCGGGCAGGCCCAGGCCGCCCAGCCGCTCGCGATGCAGGGTCTCCACATGGTTGCCGACCGCGGCGAACATGCGCCGCACCTGGTGATAGCGCCCCTCGGTCACGGTCAGCAGGGCCTCGGTCGGCGAGACGACCTCAAGCACCGCCGGCGACAGCGGCTTGTCCTCGCCCTCCAGCATCAGTTCGCCGGACGCGAACAGCGCGCCTTCGGTGCCGCTCAGCGGCCGCGCCAGCGTCGCGCGATAGACCTTGGCGACGTGGCGTCTGGGGCTGATTACCCGGTGCAGCAGGTCGCCGTCGTCGGTCAGCAGCAGCAGGCCCGTGGTCTGCTTGTCCAGCCGCCCGATGGTCGAGATCGCCGGATCGCGTGCGCGCCAGCGGTCGGGCAGGACGTCATAGACCAGCGCCCCGTCCTCCTTCCTCGAACAGGTCATGCCCAGCGGCTTGTTCAGCAGGATGACCAGGCCCGCGACCGGGTCCAGCGGCTCGCCGTCCACCAGCATCCGCGTCGGCAGGTCGGGCGTCACCGGAATGCGCTGCGACACGTCCGTCAGATCGCGCCCGTCCAGCTCCACGCCCCCGGCGCGCGCCAGCCGCCCCACCTCGGCCCGCGAGCCATAGCCCATGGACGACAGCAGCTTGTCGACGCGGGCGGTGGGCGTTTTGGATGAACTCACTTCCCCGCCTCGAACAACTTGTAGCCATCGGCTTCGACCACGACCCGGGCCCGCTTGAAGGCGGCGTTCAATTCGGCCTCGTAGGGCAGGTGCCGGTTGGCCACCAGCCACAGCGCCCCGCCCTTGCCCAGCAGGCCGGCGGCCTTGCGGATAAAGGCCTGGCCCAGTCGCCGGTCCTCGGCCCCGCCGTCGTGGAAGGGGGGATTGGTGACGACGAAGTCCAGGTCGCCGCTCTCCTCCATCATCCGCACATCGGCCCAGTCGAAGGCCGCGCGCGGATCCTCGACATTGCGCCGGGCCGCCTCGACGGCGCGGCGGTCGATGTCGATCAAGCGCAGCGACGTCACGGCGGGCGACCGCAGCACGACCGTCGACAGGGCGCCGAAGCCGCAGCCCAGGTCGGCGCCCGCTCCCTTCAGCGGCGGCAGGTGCGCAGCCATGACCGTCGTGCCCCGGTCGATCCGATCCCAGGCGAAGACGCCCGGCCGCGACCAAGCGTCCAGCCCCTCGACCCGCTGCAAGGCGCCGGCGGCGATGGCCGCGTCCAGGCCCTCGATACGCTCGGGTCGGATCACCTGACAGCGGCGGTGGTGCGCCTTGGCGGTCTCGCCGATCTCCAGCCCCCAGGCCTTCAGCTCCTTGCCCAGACGCGAGCCGCCCTTGTCCTTGGGCGCCATGACGTCCAGCCGGCCGCCGGGCTTCAGCACATGCAGCGCCTGGGCCAGCACGGCGCGGCGCTCCAGGGCGCCGGGGGGCGCCAGCATCGCCACGGCGTCGGCCGAGCCTTCCGCCATGTCGTCGAACGAGGCGGAGCCGGGGATCAAGGGCGAGGTCTGCACCGCATCGCCGGGCGGGTCGAAAACCGCCGGCGGGCGGCCGTAAATCAGGCTGGTCATCGCCGGCTCTGTAAACGCAAACCGCCCCGGACGCGATGCATCCGGGGCGGTCTGTTGTCGGGCGTCGCGATCAGGAGGCGGGGCGCGTCATCGACGTGCCGGCCGCCGCCTTGGCCTTCTCGGCCTCGTGCTCGGCCGCCTGCAGCGGGATCAGGCCGCGATCCTGCAGATAGCCGCCGCGCGCCGAGGCGCTGTCGGACATGAACTCGGCCACGAACTGCTCCAGGCCCGGCGTCACGCCAATGTGGGCCTTCTTGACGTAGATGTAGAGGCTGCGCGCCAGCGGATAGGAGCCGTCGGCGATGGTCTCGACCGAGGGGGCCACCCCGTCAATCGTCTCGGCCTTCACCTTGTCCATGTTCTGCTCGAGGAAGGAGAAGCCGAACACGCCCAGCGAACCCGGCGTGCGCGTCAGGGTCGAGACGATGGCGTTGTCGTTCTCGCCCGCGTCGATCCAGGCGTTGTCCTCGCGCAGGGTGTGGGTGATCGTCTCGAAGCGGGTCTTGTCGGATTCGATCGCAGCAACTTGCGGCACCAGGGCGCCGCCGGGCGCCATGCCCAGCTCCAAAAAGGCGTCGCGCGTGCCCGAGGTCGGCGGCGGGCCATAGACCTGGATGCGCTGGCCGGGCAGGCCGGGGTTGACCTGGTTCCAGTTCATCGCCGGGTTGGCGACGAAGCCGCCGGCGCCCGGAACCTCCTTGGCCAGGGCCAGATACAGGTCCTGAAGACGCAGGTCGAAGCTGGCGCCGCCGCGGTCGGTCGCCACGACGATGCCGTCATAGCCGATCTTCAGCTCGATGATGTCGGTGACGCCGTTCTGCTGGCACAGGTCGAACTCCGACGCCTTCATGGGGCGCGAGGCGTTGGCGATGTCCGGCGTGCGCGGCCCCACGCCCTGGCAGAAGGCCTGGATGCCGCCGCCGGTGCCCAGGGCCTCGACGCGCGGCGCGGCCGAGCCCGAGTTCAGACGGTTGAAGTTCTCAGCCACGCGCGTGGCGAACGGGAAGACGGTCGAGGAGCCGGCCGCCCAGATGCCGGCGCGGGTCTGACCGCCGCCCGAGCCGCCGCCCGCGCCATCGCCGCACGCGGCCAGGCTGACGAGGGCGAGGGTGGAAACGGCGACGGCGGCGAAACGGCGGACCATGATCTGCTCCCTGAAAGGTTGGGGCGCTTAGACCAGAGTTTCATGACGGTTCGCTGACGCCGCCATGGCTCGCCGAAACCGGCTCCCCGGACCGCCGTCATGCTCGGACACAATCTATCGTTTTCATTTGTCGTTCCCGGGCTTGTCCCGGGAATCCATAACCTCCCCCGTCGAACACCGGACCGCAGCGCATGACAATCCGGCGACGTGGTTATGGATCCCCGGGACGAGCCCGGGGATGACGAGAGCAAAGAGGTGGAAACTACGCCCCCGATCAGGTCCCGACCGTCTCGGGGTATTTGATCGCGCAGCCGTAGGGCGTGGCGTAGGCGGTTTGGACCGGGCGTCCAGCCTTCATGTCCGCCAGCGCCGCCGAGACATAGTTGGTCGCCCCGTCCAGATCTTCGACCTTGTTGGTCGGGCGGTCGTCGATGCCGCCGACGAAGACCAGGCGGCCCTCCGGGTCGATGATGCGCATGTCGGGCGTGGTCTTGGCGTCATACAGCTTGCCCACCTCGCCCGAGGGGTCGAGCAGCAGATGGGTGAAGCCGGCCTCGAACCGGTCCTTCCAGCCGCGGGCGTCGGCGCCCTCGACATGGCCCTGCGTCCCCGGCGAGGACGAGATGATGGTCAGCCACACCACGCCATCGGCCGTGGCCTGACGCTGCAGCGCCTGCATGGCGCCGGTGTAGTGCTTCTGCACATAGGGACAGCCGTCGTTGGTCCACTCCAGCACGACGGTCCTGCCGCGGAAGTCGGCCAGCGACCGCTGAACCCCCTCGGCGTCGACCAGGGTGAAGGCCGGGGCCATCTGCGCCTGACCCGCTTCGGCGGTCGCGGGCGTGCTTTCGGCGGTCTGGGTGGGGGCGGCTTCCTGCTGCTGGCACGCCGCCAGGGTCAGGGCGGCGGCGCTGGACAGGGCGAGGGCGCGAAGCGTGGCGCGGATGGTCATGGGTCGTTCCTCTCTTTTTTCCGGTTGTCGTCAGTCGTTGGTGATCGCCTGGACCAGCAGGCCGTCGGTCAACAGTTGGGGCAGGATTTCCGGTTCGGCCCGGCCGGGGCGGTACATCAGATACAGCGGCACGCCCGAGCGTCCGTGACGTTCCAGCTCGCGGGTGATGGCGTCGTCGCGCCGCGTCCAGTCGCCGACCAGATAGGCTGCATTGGCTTCTGTCATGGCGCGGTCGACGCGGCCCGACGACAAGGCCGCGCCCTCGTTGATCTTGCAGGTGACGCACCAGTCTGCGGTGAAGTTGACCAGGACGGGCCGCCCCTCGGCCAGGGCCGCCTGCACCGCCTCGGCCGACCAGGGCTGCGACGCCAGGGGACCGGTGGACGAAGCTTCGCCCGACGCCTCGGGCAGGGGCAGGCGCGCGGCGGTGACCGTCGCGCCCACGGCCGCCAGCAAAGCCAGACCCGCGACGACGCTCGAAATCCGGCCGCGTCCGCCCTCGGCCTTCGAGCTCTGGCTCAGACCCCAAAGCCACAGGCCCAGGGCGACCAGCAGCCCCGCCGTGAACAGGCCGGCCAGGGCGATCGGCCCAGCCTGGCGCGAGAAGACCCAGACCAGCCACAGGGCCGCGCCATACATCGGAAAGGCCAGGAGCCCCTTCAGCCGGTCCATCCACGGCCCAGGCCGAGGGAAGCGCCGCAGCAGGGCAGGCGACAGGCTGACCAGCACATAGGGCAGGGCCAGACCCAGCCCCAGCATCAGGAACACCGCCAGCGCCGCCGGCCACGGCATGACCAGGGCGGCCCCCAGTGCGGCGGCCATGAAGGGCGCGGTGCAGGGCGCCGCCACCACCACCGCCAGCACCCCGGTGAAGAAGGCCCCGGCCCCGCCGGGCAGGCGCGCCAGCGGCCCTTGTCCGGCCGACTGCAGCCCCGCGCCCATGGCGAAGACACCCGACAGGTTCAGGCCGACGCCCAGCATCAGCAGGGCCAGCACAGCCACCACCGCCGGCGACTGCAGCTGGAAGCCCCAGCCCACCGCCTCGCCCGCCGCACGCAGGGCGATCAGCGCGCCCGCCAGGACGGCGAACGTCGCCAGCACGCCCAGCAGGAACATCAGCCCGTCGCGCCGCGCCTCGCCCGGCTCATGCGCCGATTTCGCCAGCGACGCCGCCTTCATCGCCAGGATGGGGAAGACGCACGGCATCAGGTTCAGGATCAAGCCGCCCAGCAGGGCCAGCAGCCCCGCCTGGATCAGGCCCGACGCGGTCAGGTTCGATGTCGTGGAAGCGACGCCGTCGTCGGCCGCCAGCGTCGCTCCGCCGGTGGTTCCGGCCAGCGGCTCGCCCGGCTCGGCCCGGATCTCCCAAGCCCCGCGATCCGTGGCCAGCACGCCCTCGACCGGCCCGCTCAACCCCGCCGCGCGGGTCCGCCCGCCGGGCTGCAGCGTCAGGCTCAGCCCCTGCGGCCCCGTCACGCCCGGCTGATCAGCCGGATGGTCGATGACCCCGCCCTCGAACGGAAAGAAGACGGCGCGGCCGACCGGCCCGTCCGCCAGCGGCCCGCCCATGGCGCTCAGCGTCAGGACGCCGTCGCGGGCGGTGATCCGCGCCTCGATCCCGGCGGGACGCGGCGCCTGGGTCAGGACACGTTCGATGATCGCGCCATGCCGCGCCGTCAGCGGCGCCTCGCCCTCGCGAACCGGCAGGTCCAGCGCCAGGGTCATCTCGTCGGGCACGCACATCTGGTCGCTGCAGACCATGAACAGCACGTCGGCGCGGATCGGCAGCACCGTGCCGGCCGCGACCGAGGCGGGAACCTCGATCGGCACGGGCAGATAGACTTCGTCGGAATAGCCGAAGTTCATCAGCGTCATCAGCCGCTGCCGCTCGGGCAGAGGCCAGACGATGGCGCCGGCCTGAAGCCCGGCCGGCAGGCTCCAGTCTATGGTGGTCGGTCCGCCGGAATCGCCGGGATTACGCCAGTAGGTGTGCCAGCCGGGCTCGATCTTCTGGCGCACGGCCACGATCACGGTCGAGCCGGGCGTGGCCCATTGCGTCATCGGGACCAACTCGGCCGAGATCCGTTCAGTGCGTTGCTCGCCGCCCGGCCGCGCCGTCTGGGCCGCGGCGGGCGCGGCCAGCAGGGTCAGCCAGAGCAGGGCGAGGGTCAGCAGGCGCACGCGCGGCCTTTCACAGGGCTGGATCGGTCGCCGATCCTAGACGCCCCGGTCCGTCAGGGCCAATCGCCCGCGTCGCCGCAGGGTCTCAGCGGGCGGGCGCGGCCTCGACCAGCACTTCGGTGCGGCGACGCAGGGGCTCGCGCACCCCGCTCTCGGCCACCGAGCCCTCGTCCCCGGCCGCCGCCACGTCGAACGCCGGTGAGGGCCAGCCGGCGGCTCTCAGCGCCTCGGCCACCGCGCGGGCGCGCCGCTGCGACAGGGTCATATTGGCCTCCGACGCGCCGGTCGCGTCCGCCAGTCCGACCACCGTCACCCGGCTGATGTCGCAGCCCTGCAGCTGGGTCGCCGTCATGCCGATCGCCTCGCGCGCCGCCATGGTCAGCCGCGCCGAGCCGTCGTCGAAATAGATGTCGAACCGCTTGGCCGAACACAGGCTCGGATCGGTCACCAGCTCGGACCGATCGCGGAACACCCCGTCGGCCACCGCACAGCCCGACAGGCCCAGCCCGATCGCCGCCAGCGCCACGAAGCCCAGTCTCGATGTGGTCATGACCACCCTCCCTATCCCCAGCCACTGAAGCCCGCCCCGCGGAAGGCGGCAAGGCTTCTCGGCTCAACCAACCGTTTCGTGAACGAAAAGGGGCGGCTCGCCCAGCGAGCCGCCCCTTCAAATCTGTCAGACCGAACGATCTGATAGGACTACTATCAATAGCGACGCTGACCGTTTTCCCAGTAGCACTCGGTCTGACGGTTGTCGTAACAGTAGTAGTAGCGGCCTTGGTTGTCGCGATAGCGCTGCTGGTTGGCGCGGTCCTGGTTGGAGCCGCGGATGGCGCCGGCGGCGCCGCCCACAACCGCGCCGATCGCGGCGCCGGTGCCGGCATTGCCGCTGCCCGTATTATTGCCGATCACGGCGCCGGCGGCGGCGCCGATGGCGGCTCCGAGGGCGCCCTGACGGACGGCTTCATTATTGGAGCCGCCGTAGCCATACGGATCGCTGGCGCAAGCGGCGGTCGACAGCAGGCCAATGCTGGCCACGGCGATGAGAGCCTTTTTCATATCGGAATCCTTTGTCCCTCAGGGTGTCCCCCTGGCTGCCGAAACGCCGCACCTTCACGGCGGTTCCGGCAACGGTCACGCTTAATCTCTATTATGGCAAAGCTGGGAACGGCCGCGTCAGCCCGGCGTTCGGGCGAGATGGCAGACAACATCATCCAGCCGGCGCCTCCCGAGTCCGACGCCCTAACGCTGACGCCGCATGCCCCACTGCGGCGCGTCATCATGCTGGTGAACCCGCTCTCCGGGTCAGTGGGGCCCAAAGCGGCGGACGAGGCGCGCGCCATTCTTGAGGCCTATGCCTGCAAAGCCGAAGTGGTGGCCCTGGAGGGCGGGCGCTTCGACCAGCAGATCGACGAAGCGCTGGGCGCCAAACCCGACGTGCTGTTCGTTCTGGCGGGCGACGGCACGGCAGGGGCGGCGGCTTCGCGCGCGGGCCCGGACGGCCCGCTGGTCGCGCCCCTGCCCGGCGGCACCATGAACATGCTGCCCAAGGCGCTTTACGGCACAGCCGACTGGAAGCAGGCCCTGAAGTCCGCTCTCGAAGAAGGCGAGGCCCAGGACGTCGCAGGCGGCGTGGTCGAGGACGGCGACCTGCGCGAGCCCTTCTACTGCGCCGCCATTCTGGGATCCCCTGCCCTGTGGGCGCCGGCGCGCGAGGCCGTGCGCTCGGGCAAGCTGAAGCTGGCGCTCCAGTATGCGCGACGGGCCCTGAAGCGCGCCTTTTCCGGGCGCATACGCTACGCCCTGGATGGCGGACCGCGCCGCCGCACCGAAGCCCTTGTGCTTATCAGCCCCATGATCTCCAAGGCCATGGATGGCGATGAGGGCCTGGAAGCCGCAGCCATGGACCCGACCCATGCCGCCGACGCCTTCCGCCTGGCCGCTCACGCCCTGTTCGACGACTGGCGACGAGATCCATCGGTCAGAACCAAATCCACGCGCCTGGCCGCAGTGCGCGCCCGATCGCGCATTCCGGCGGTGATCGACGGCGAGCCGATCCTGCTGTCGAATTCCGCCCAGGTCCGCTTCACGCCCAAGGCGTTTCGCGCGCTTGCCCCTCGCCCGCCGGCGGCCGAGGACAGCGTCTGATGGGGTGCGTTCTTCAGTTTTCGGACATCCATTTCGGCTGCGAGCACAAGCACGCCGTGGCGGCCGCCCTGGACTACGCCCGCGACACCCCCGCCGACCTAACGCTGATCACCGGCGACATCACCCAGCAGGGCTTTCCCAAGGAATTCCAGGCCGCCGGCGAATGGCTGCGCGGCCTGCCCAAGCCGGTGTTTGTCACCGTCGGCAATCACGACGTGCCCTACTGGGACGTGATCGCGCGGATGTTTCATCCCTGGAAGGCCTTCCAGGAGGCGACTGGCCATCCGGCCCACGATCACCAGTTCCTGTCCAACGCCCTGATGGTGCGCGGCGTGACCACGGCGCGTGGCTGGCAGGCGCGGCTGAACTGGTCCAAGGGCGTGATCGATCTGGACCAGACGCGGCGCGCGGCCGCCGCGCTGCGCAAGGCCCCGATCGGTGCCCTGCGCATCCTGGCCTGCCACCATCCGTTGATCGAGATGGCCGGCACGCCGATGACGGGCGACGTCAAACGCGGCGACAAGGCCGCCCTGATCTTCGCCGAGGCCGGGGTTGATCTGATCACCACCGGCCATGTGCACGTGCCCTTCGCCCTGCCGATCGATTTGGCGGACCGCTGCTCCTACGCCATCGGGTGCGGGACGCTGTCGCACCGCGAGCGCGGCGAGCCGCCGAGCTTCAACCGCATCGAATGGGACGCTCACCAGATCACGGTCACCGCGGTCGCCTGGGACGGGCAGCGGTTCGCCGACCACCAGGTCTGGCGCCTGCCCCGCCGTCAGGACACGCGACACCGCGAGACGGCGCCGGACCCCAAGGCGCCGGGCCTGCTGGAAGAAGCGGCCGTCTAAGGCGCGGCGATCGTCATCCGCCGGGCCGCCACTCAGCGAGCTGTCGACCGGTCGAGCCGTCCTCGAACGCCAGCTTGTCGACCTGAACGGCGGCGACGCAGACCGGGCGGGCGTCGCGACCATCGGCTCTACAACGAACTGAACGGCCGTCCGGGAAGGCGCCGATGCGCCCTTCGATCAACACGCGCCATCCGCGCGGAGAGGGCTGGGCCGGCTGGTCGCCCTCGGCCCGAATTAGATGAACATACGGCTGGCCGTCGCGCCGTCCGACGCGTGATCCTTCGATTGGCGAGTATAGGGCCAGGCCCGCCGTCTGCGGCGAAGAAGGCGGCATGAGCAACGGCGGCGGCGCGAGGGGCGTGGCTTCCTCGTCGTCGTGCGGCGCCAAGGGCTGAGGCTCAATCGCGGGCGGCGGCGGGGGGCAGGTGTCCAGCGACAGCCACGGCCGCGTGATCCAGACCCCGTCGGCATTGGCCCACGCCTCGGCTAGGTCAGAGCCCTCGACCGGCGGCGAGGCTAGCCAGTCCGCCGGCGTCATGCGGAGTTCGATGTTCTGTCCGTCCGTGGAGCGCGACCACGAGGCGAAGCCCGGTCGGTCCGGTGTTTCGGACGCGCCCTGACAGCCAAACGGCAGGCGCACGACGAAGCGACGGCCCGCCAGCATCTCGTCGGGCGCCTCGCCCGACGCATAGGTCGAGGCCGCTCGCGCGAGGGCGGCGATCATCTCGGCGCGGTTCAGGGCTGTGGTCGCCGGAGGCGGCGGCGGCGCGGGCGCCTCCGGCGCAGGCTCGGGCCGATCGCGGTCGCACTGGGCCAGGCCGGGCGCGGCCAGCAGCAGGAGCAACGTCGCGTATCTGGTCGAGATCATCCGGAACCTTCCCCCGCTTTCGGTCGCTGATGCAACTTGGCCGCCGACCTTCACCATAAGCGCGCGGCGCGGGGGAAGGGTTCAACCAGAATGAATTTCGACCAGATCGCCGCCCTTGTGGTGCTTGTCTGCGTCGTGGCGGCGATGATCCACGGCAGGCTGCGGCCCGATGTGGTGGCCCTGGCGGGCGCGGCGGTTCTGCTGATGCTGGGCGTCGTGCGTCCGGTCGAGCTTCAGGGCGCCTTCGCCAGCCCGGCCGTCATCGCCCTGGCCGGCCTGTTCGTCATCGCCTACGCCATGGAGCTGTCGGGCCTGCTGGCCTTTCTGATCCGCAAGGCCAAGGGGCTGACAAAGGTTTTCGGCCGTCACGCCATCTGGATGGTGATCGGCCTGTGCGGCTCGGTCGGCGGTTTCCTGAACAACACGCCTGTGGTGGTGCTGGCGGCGCCCGTGATCCGCGACATGGCGCTATCGCTGGGTCTGTCGCCAAAGCGGTTTCTGATGCCCTTGAGCTATGCGGTCATCATGGGTGGCCTGCTGACGCTGATCGGCACCTCGACCAATCTGCTGGTTAACGACATGGCGCGAAACGCCGGCCAGCCGACGTTCGGTCTGTTCGAGATCACCGGCGTGGGCCTGACCATGGCGGTGGTCGGCGGGGCGTATCTCTATTTCTTCGGCGCGCGGATGCTGGACAAGACCGCTACACGCGACGAGGCCGAGATGGCGGCCAAACGAGAGGCGGAGGGCGGCGGGCGCAAGCGGCGCTTCTGGCCGTTCCCGATTCCCCGGCTCGGAGAACAGCGCGCCACCCCCAGCGGATCCGGAGACGCCGTGCTGGGCGACATCGACCTGTACGAGAAGGGCGCCGAGCGTCCGTTAGAGCTGAAGCGGGCGTTGGCGTCGCTGGTGGTGTTCATCGCGGTCGTCGCCGTCGCCGCCTTCGGCATCGCCCCGATCGCGGCTTCCGCCTTTGCGGGCGCGGTGGCCCTGATCCTGATGCGCATCATCACGGCCGAAGAAGCCTACGCGGGCCTGCGGCCTGAAATCCTGCTTCTGATCGCCGGCATGGTGGTGATCGGCTCGTCGCTGGAGGTGACCGGGCTGGCTCAGGCCGGTGCCGACGCTCTGATCGACGTGATCCGCCCCTATGGGCCGTGGGTGGCGCTGTTCATCTTCTACGGCGTGACGCTGTTCGCCACCGACATCCTGTCCAATGCGACGGTGGCCGTGCTGTTCTCGCCCATTGCGGTGGCCATAGCCGTGGCTTTGGGCGTGGACCCGCGCCCCTTCCTGGTGGCGGTGATGATGGCCGCCTCGGCCGCCTTCGCGACGCCGTTCAGCTATCAGACCAATGTGCTGGTCTTCCAAATGGGCAACTACAGCTACATGGACTTCGTAAAGGTCGGTCTGCCGCTGAACCTCATAACCTGGATCACGGGCATGGCGGTGATCCCGGTTTTCTTCCCCTTCTAAACGTCGAGGTCGACCGTGACCGGCGCGTGGTCGGACGGCCGCTCCCATTCGCGCACGTCGTCGTGGATGCGCGCGGTGTCGCGCACGACGGCGGGCGTCAGACCAGGCGAGGTCCAGATGTGGTCCAGGCGCAGGCCGCGGTTGGACTTGCGGAAGTCGGCGGCGCGATAGCTCCACCAGCTGGCCAGCTTCTGCGGCTCGGGGAAGCGGTCGCGCACCACGTCGGCGAAGCCGCCGGTCTCCTGCAACCGGTTCAGGGTCTCGACCTCGATCGGGGTGTGGCTGACGATCTTGGACATGTAGCGGTGGTTCCAGACGTCGTTCTCGCCCGGCGCGATGTTGAAGTCTCCGGCCAGGACCAGGGGCGCCAACTTGTCGCGCGCCGCGACCTCGGCGGTCAGCCGCTCGTAGAAGTCCATCTTGTGATCGAACTTGGGGTTCAGCTCGCGGTCCGGCGTGTCGCCGCCGGCGGGGATGTAGAAGTTCTGCAGTTCCACACCCGCGACCCGCGCCGAGACGCAGCGGGCGTGGCCCAGCTTGCACACCTCAAGCGTCGTGCTGTCGTCGATCGGCAGGCGCGAGGCGATGGCCACGCCGTGCCAGCCTTTCTGACCGGCCACCCGCAGATGTGGCAGGCCCATCTCCTCGAAGGCCTGACGCGGGAACTGATCGGTGGTGCACTTGATCTCCTGCAGCAGCAGGACGTCGGGCGTGCGCTCGGCTGTGAAGCGGGCGACCTGATCGATGCGCAGGCGGACCGAGTTGATGTTCCAGGTGGCGATACGAAGCATGGGGAGGGTGTAGGGACGGCGCCGCCCCGTCTCAAGCCGCGATGAGCACAAGGGCGGTTGCGGCCTCAAGCCGCGAGGCTCCGTGAGCCGCCCCTCGGGTCAAGTCCGAGGGTGACGGGCATAGTTCTGGCCTCTAGCCGCGAGCGACCGTGTCGCCCGCATAGGCCCAAATAAAGAACGCCCGGCGCGGGCGCCGGGCGTGGAGTTCTCTCATCGCCGCCAATGGCGACAGGACGACCGCCGCCGTCCTGTGTTCAAAGTGCCACAGGACGACGAGAAGTCAAATCAGTCAGTTGCGGCCCGGACGGCGGGTCGGGTCGCGCAGCTGGAAGAGGCTGGCGGCCAGGCCGGGCGCATTGCGCAGCGTGGTCAGCTGGGTGCGGGTGCGGGCGCCTTGCGCGTCGGTGATGGTCCATTCCTGCAAGCGCACGGGGTTGCCGGCGAAGGCCAGGATGACCTGGCCGTCGTTCGGACGCCGGCTGTCACGCGCCGTAATGGCGTAGGCGCCGGACGCCATGCGCGTCACGCGGTCGATGCGCACGCCCTGGTCCAGCCGGACCTCGCGCGCCAGGAAGGTCGACAGCGGCGTCTGCGACAGCGGAACCTGGCGGAAAACCTCCAGGCGCGGGTCGTAGCGCATGACGTTGGAGCCGTTGGACACGACCAGCAGGCCCGCGGGGTCGGTGTATTCGAAACGCATGCGGCCGGGCCGCTGAAGCCAGAACTTGCCGCGCCGGACCTGGCCGCCGGGGCCGGTCTCGACGAAGTCGCCCTGGGCCGAGGTCAGGCCCTGCAGATAGGTCTGGGCCTGTTGCAGCACGGCCCGGTCGTCGGCCGACAGGTTCGATTGCGCAAAGGCCGAGGCCGGCAGGGCGGCGAAGGCGGCCAGCGCGCCGGCGCCCAGCGCAAGTTGGCGACGAGAAACAGTCATGGGGGTCCTCCCGTTCGGGATGATTGTCGATGAGGCCGGTATGAAGAGGCGATCTGTCAGGCCGATGACCCAAGCCTGACCATATTCCGGCGCTGCGATGAAGCGCCATTCATCACCGGCGGGTTCCCGCCCGCGATGTTTTTCGCCCTACCGCTCGCCGCGCGGCGGCTCGCTGCATGAGGGCTGTCGCAACTAGAATCTTGCGCTCAAGCAGCGAGGCTCCGCGAGCCGAGCGTAGCGCGCGGCGCAGCCGCCTCAAACAATGGGCGGCGGCCCTGCCAGCACGTCGCGCTTGCCGGCGTGGTTGGCGGGGCTGACCACGCCTTCCTGCTCCATGCGTTCGATCAGGGTGGCGGCGCGGTTGTAGCCGATCTGCAGGCGGCGCTGGACATAGCTGGTCGAGGCCTTGCGGTCGCGGGTGACCACGGCCACGGCGCGGTCGTACAGGTCATCGCCCGAGCCCGAGCCGCCCTCGTCGCCGAAGGCGTTGTCGCCGTCGCCGTCCGGTTCATCGGTGATCAGATCGAGATAGTCCGGCTCGGCCTGGGCGCGCAGGTGCTTGCACACCTCCTCGACCTCCTGGTCCGTCACGAACGGGCCGTGCAGGCGAGTGATGCGGCCGCCGCCGGCCATGTAGAGCATGTCGCCCTGACCCAGCAGCTGCTCGCCGCCCTGTTCGCCCAGGATGGTGCGGCTGTCGATCTTGGAGGTGACCTGGAAGCTGATCCGGGTCGGGAAGTTGGCCTTGATGGTGCCGGTGATGACGTCGACCGACGGGCGTTGCGTGGCCATGATCAGGTGGATGCCGGCGGCGCGGGCCATCTGGGCCAGACGCTGGACCGCGCCTTCCACGTCCTTGCCGGCGACCAGCATCAGGTCGGCCATCTCGTCCATGACCACGACCAGATAGGGCATGGGCTCGGGCCGGATCTTCTCGGACTCGTAGACCGGGCGGCCCTGTTCGTCGAAGCCGGTCTGGACGGTGCGCTCGAAATGCTCGCCCTTGGCCTGAGCCTCCCGGGCGCGGTCGTTGTAGGAGGCGATGTTGCGCACGCCGAGCTTGGACATGCGGCGATAGCGGTCCTCCATCTCGCGCACGGTCCACTTCAGCGCGACGACGGCCTTCTTGGGGTCGGTGACGACCGGCGCCAGCAGGTGCGGAATGCCGTCATAGACCGACAGCTCCAGCATCTTGGGGTCGATCATGATGAAGCGGCACTGCTCGGGCGTCAGCTTGTACAGGATCGACAGGATCATCGCGTTGACCCCGACCGACTTGCCCGAGCCGGTGGTGCCCGCGATCAGCAGGTGGGGCATGCGCGCCAGGTCGGCGACATAGGGCTCGCCGCCGATGGTCTCGCCCAGCGCCAGGGGCAGCAGGTGGCTCTTCCTGTCGTATTCGCCCGACGCCAGCAGGTCGCGCAGATAGACCGTCTCGCGCTTGGCGTTGGGCAGTTCGATGCCGATGGCGTTGCGGCCCTGCACCACCGAGATGCGGCAGGCGCGGGCCGACATGGAGCGGGCGATGTCGTCGGCCAGCGCCACGACCCGGCCGTGCTTCACACCGGGAGCCGGGGCCAGTTCGTACAGGGTGACGACGGGGCCGGGGCGGATCTGATCGATCACGCCGCGCACGCCGAACTCCTGAAGCACGCCCTCCAGCATCTTGGCGTTGGCCTTCAGCGCCTCTTCGTCGACGGCGGCGGCGCGCTGCTGGGGCTTGGACAGGATGCCGAGCGACGGCAGGTCGAACCCTTCGGAGCCCTCGAAGTCGAAGGCGACCTGATCCACGTCGGAGCGGGCGGGCTTGGGCGCCTTGACGGCGGCGACGCGCGGCTCGCTCGGGGGGCGGGCCGACGGGCGCGCGGCGGGGGCGGGGGCAGGCGCGGCGAGAGGGGCCGCACCCGTCGCCATGGGCGCATCCTCCCACGGCGGCAGGTCGTCCTCGGGGTCCGGGCCGGGGTCGACGAAGGGCTCTGGCTCGGGCGCCGGGCGGGGGCGCGCGACCTTGGCGGGCGCCTCGGCGGTCGGGCGATCTGAGGCGGTGCGCTCGGCTGGAGGCGCGGCGCGACGAACGCCGCCGGCGCGCCGCCAGGCCAGCGCCTCGCCGAAGTCGGTCAGGCGGATGCCGGCGGCGAAGCCCAGGCTCCACAGGGCCAGCGGCGCCAGAACGCCGCCGACGATCAGCCGCGCGGCGGGCAGTCCGAGCGCCTCAAGACCGTGCGCTGCCTGGCCGGTGATTGCGTCGCCCCACAGCCCGCCCATGCCCGCGGCCAGGGGCCAGGCGGCCGGGGCTGCAAGCGCGGCCAGGGCCGCGGCCAGCAACAGGGTTCCGCCCGCGGCGGCCAGCACGCGCAGCAGCGTCGGCGCCCAACGGTGCTGAATGGAATCGCCCAGAGCCCCGCCGACGCCAAAGGCCGCCAGCATCAGCACGGCCGGCCAGGCGGCCAGGCCCAGGGACTGCATCGCCAGATCCGCCGCGAACGCGCCGCCGCCGCCCAACCAGTTGGTCGCGGCCCGGCCCGAGGCCACGTTCCAGCTGGGATCGGCCGGATTCCATGACACCAGCGCGACCAGCAGCAGCATCGCCGCCAGGGCTTGCAGGATGGCGCGGAAACGCACGGCGAAGGGCGCCTTCCACACCAGGCGGGCGCTGAACCAGGCCTGACGGCCAAGGGCGAGGGCGGCGGACATGAAGGAGCGTGCGGCTTTCGGCTGGCGAAGTTGGCGGCCAGCATCGACCCGGCATGGTTAAACCGGCTTTAAGGCTTGGCGCGAAACCTCAGGACAAGGCCAGGCGCCGACTGACCCGCAGAAACCGCAGCGTCAGCAAGCCGCCCGAAATCAGGCTGGCGATGATGACGGCCCAAACCAGGCCGTTGACCCCGATCGAATGGGCCAGGACCCAGCCGAGCGGCGTCATCACCAGTGTGTAGGCGATGAAGTGCAGTCCCGTGGGCCACCAGACGTCGCCGGCCGCACGGTTGGCCTGGGCGGCGACCACCTGGATGGCGTCGGCCACGAAGAACAGGGTCGCCAAGGCCAGGGCCGGAGCAGCCACCGCCACCAGGGCCGGGTCGCGATTGTACGCCTGGGTCAGCCACTGCGCCGTCGGCCAGACGAACAGGGCGATGACCAGGCCCAGCACCGCCACCACCACTATCCCCGCCAGGCCCGCACGGCGCGCCCCGGCGGCGTCATTGGCCCCATAGGCGCGGCCCACCAGCACCGCCGTGGCCGACGACAAGCCCATGGGCACCATGAAGACGATGGCCGAGATGTTCAGCACCACCGTCCAGGCCGAGGTCTCGATGGCGCCCAGTTGGCCGGCGATGAAGGTCATGGCCCCGAAGGCGGCGACCTCGATGAAGTAGGAGCTGCCGGCGCCGTAGCCGACCTTGCGCTGCTCGCGCTCGGCCGCGACGTCGCGCTTGGGCCGGTGGAATATGCCCAGCGCCCGCGCCTCGGGTAGGCGCAGGATGTACCAGATCAGAAACACGGCCAGCGCCAGCCGCGCCCCAAAGGTGGCCCAGGCCGAGGCGAAGGCGCCGTCCATGCCCAGTCCCAACAAGTCGGGCACCAGCACCAGGTTCAGCAGCAGGTTGACGCCATTGGCCACCCACATGGCCCACATCCCCGCCTTGGGCCGATCCAGCGCCTCCAGGAAGAACTGCGCCGCCACAGACACCAGATAGGCCGGCATCGAGAGGGCGAAGATGATCAGAGGCGCGCGCGCGCCCTCGGCTAGTCCGTCGGCCAGGCCCGCCCGATCCAGCGCCCACGGTCCGATCAGCATCAGGCCGATCATCGAGACGACGCCGATCTGCAGCGAATAGGCCACCCCGCGCCGGAACACGGCCCCGACCTCGCCGCGACGCCCTTCTCCCAGCAGGCGCGCGGTTATGACCTGCACCCCCATCATCAAGCCGACGGCGGTGGTGACGATGATGGCCGACGGCGTCCACGCCAGGGCGTGATAGGCCAGCTCCTCGCCCGCATAGTTGCCCACCACGATGGCGTCGGTCAGGCCCATGGTCATGATGCCGATGCGCGCCACCACCACCGGCCAGGCCAGGGTCAAGAGGTCGCGCAGGGTCGTGCGGGTGGCGGTGGAAATCATGAAGTGACGAGTGACGACTGACGAGTGGCGAGGGATGGCCAGGGGCCCAAAACGGCGCCGGGTCAGCTCGAATGCGGCGCTCTATAGCGGCTTTCTCGCCACTCGCCACACGTCACTCGCCATTGCCTACCAGGCCCCCAACTCCCGCAGTTCACGGGCCAGGTCGTCGGGCAGGTCGGTGGCGTCGGCGACGGTCAGGTCGGGCGGCACGTCCTTGTCGAAATAGCGCCAGCCCTGAAAGGGCCGACGCGCGACCGGCGCGGTGCGCACCACCGTCGGCTCCAGGGTGATCTCGCAGCGGCTGGTCTTGCCGGTCCCTATGGTGCGGATGTCGGCGACAGGCTGGCGGCACAGGATCACGCCTTTCACCACCCAGTACAGCGAGCCGCCGTCCTCGACCTCGACCGCGCGCTTGGGCGTCATGCGCGTGTGCACGATCAGCCGCTTGCCGCCGGCGGCGCGGCGCTCCAGCCATTCGACATCGGGAACGCCGACGGCCAGCTTGATCAGATGAAGAGGCATGGCGCGGCCTGTAGCATCCGATTCATGGCGACGGCAGGGCGGACATGGCGTTGATCCTGGCCTAACGTGTCGGCATGGACCTGGATCGCAGACAGACCCTCGGCGCGGCCTTCGGCCTGGCTCTGACCGCGACCGCCGCACCCGCATCTGGAGAGACGCCCATGTATGGATTGATCGGTCGAATGAAGGCCCAGCCCGGCCAGCGCGACGCCTTGGCCGCCATTCTGCTGGAAGGCACGACCGAGATGCCGGGCTGCCGCAGCTATGTGGTGGCGCGCGACCCCGCCGATCCGAACGGCTTGTGGGTCACCGAAGTCTGGGATTCGGCCGAGAGCCACCGCGCGTCGCTCTCTCTGCCCGCTGTGCAGTCGGTCATCGCACGCGGCCGTCCGTTGATCGCCGGCTTTGACAGCCAGACGGAGACCGAGCCGGTGGGCGGCTTTGGATTGGCCGGTTAGTCGTTCGGTCCGCGATCATGCCGGGCAGCGCGCGTTCAGGTCCGCCTTCCGAAAACGCCAGTCGACAGAGCTGGCCTGTCCGTCGATCTCGCCCTCGATCCGCGCGTTCAGGACGTCGCCTTCGCGCTCGTAGATGATCCGCTTGGGAAAGTCGTCATCGGCCGCCTGTTCGAAAACGACGCGGCCGGGCCCGCTGGAGACGACGAAAAAGACGGTGGCTGGCGCGCCGCCCGGTTGGGCGAAGTAGGCGAGCGGCGCGGTCGGCGTGTCGTCCGCCGGCGCGATGCGCGACTGCTCGAACCCCACGCGGTCGCCGCGCACCGTGACCGTCACCCCCGCCATCAGACCCAGACGAGGGTCGGTCCAGACCTCCGACACTTCGCGCCCGGCGTCGCAGGCCAGCCAGTAGCCGCTCATCCAGTCCAGGTTCGGGCGCAGGGCGGCGTCCAGGGCGGCGGCGGCGACGAGAGCGGTCAGCATGGCGGGTTTCCTTGGCAAGCCCCGCAACCTAGCCCGTGGACGTCACCGCCGGCTTGTAGGTTTGCGACGCGATGGCTCGGGCCAGCTCGATCTGATCGCGGGCCCAGACCGTGGCGGTGCAGCCGAGGAAGCGGCGGAAGTCCCGCGCCATCTGCGGCTGGTCGAAATAGCCCGCATCCAGGCCCGCCGACAGCCACCCAGCCGCGTCCGGCCCCAGCGCCCGGTCAAACACCCGGCGGAACCGCGCCACCGAGCGCAGCAGGCGCGGCGAGACCCCCGTCCGGTCCAGGAAGCGGCGCTGCAGGGTCCGTGTCGCGGCTCCGGTGCGGCTGACCTCGCCCGCCTCGATCGCGTCGACCTGGGCGCGGACGGCGGGGTCCAGCGTCCACTCGGCCCAAGCGCGCTGGGCGTCGAGCCAGTCGAGCATCAGAGCCGCCTGGGCGGCCGGTCGACCCGGCGGCGGTTTCAGTCCGGCCAGCCGGGCGGTCATATCCAGCCGACGGTCGGTCGCTTCGGCCAAAGACGCGCCCAGCCAGTCCCGCGCGCCGTCCGGGCGAAAGCGGATGGCGACCAGCTCCACGGGGCCGACGGGGCGAATGGCCATGGGCCGCGTCATCTGGCCGGCGAAGACGGCGGGCGGTTGGAGCCGGAAGACGCCGTCCTCGCCCTGCTCCTCGTAGGGCGCGCCCAGGTCCAGGATCAGTTCGGGACAGCCGTCCGGGGCGATGCGCTGAACCATGGTCGACGGCGCCGGCGCGGCGTAGGTCCAGGCCTTGCGCACCCAAGGCTTCAGGGCGTCAGGCGGGTCGAACTCTTCGTAGCGTTCGCCCGCCGTCATGGTCGTGTCAGGCATGCGCCGCCTCGACGCGCGCCAGAACGGCGCCTTCCGCGGCCTGGTCGCCGACCGAGACGTTGAACTCCGCCACCACGCCGTCGAAGGGGGCGGTCAGGGCATGCTCCATCTTCATGGCCTCCAGCACCACGACGGGCTGGCCCTTGGTCACAGTGTCGCCCGCCTTGACCGGGGCGGCGACGATCTTGCCCGGCATAGGGGCGCGCAGGCTGCCGTCGGAGGCTGAGCCGGCGGTGGCCCCTCGCAGCGCGTGTCGGGACACCTCGTGGGCATCGCCGCCGTGAAAGACGACGAACCCTCCATCAATCTCCGGGCCATAGCGAACGACTGGATAGTTGTTCTGATATGGAGCCTGGTGTCTCACACCATCGACGAAGAAGGTTTGCTGCGTCACCGCAGCGGCGTTCAGACGGAAGCCCGACGCGCCGTACTCAGAGTCCCAAACATCGCTGGAATCGACCTCGCGAGACCGCCACAAAAGATCACTGGCGTCCTGGATCAGCGCATCCGAAAGGTCGACGGCTGTCAGCGCCCCCTCCTCCGCTGCGATGAAGCCGGTGTCCACATCGCCCTCGACAAAGCGCGGGTGATCCAGACAGCGTGCCAGGAAGCCGGCGTTGGTGCGCACCGGCCAGACCTCGACCTCGCGGCAGGCGACGGCCAGGCGGGCGGCGGCGGCCTCGCGCGTATCGTCATGCACGATCAGCTTGGCGATCATCGGATCGTAGAACTGGCTGACCTCGCCGCCCTGTTCGACGCCGGTGTCGACGCGGATGTCGTCAGGCAGGACGAAGTGATCCAGCCGGCCGATCGACGGCAGGAAGCCGTTGGCCGGGTCCTCGGCGTAGAGGCGGGCCTCCATGGCCCGTCCGTTGATCGGAATGTCGGCCTGTTTCAGCGGGATCGGCTCACCGGCGGCGACGCGCAGCTGCCATTCGACCAGGTCGACGCCGGTGATGGCCTCGGTCACCGGATGCTCGACCTGCAGCCGGGTGTTCATCTCCATGAACCAGATGCGGTCGGCCTTCAGGCCGTCCGAGGCGTCGGCGATGAATTCGATGGTGCCGGCGCCGACGTAGTTCACCGCCTGGGCGGCGCGCACGGCGGCGGCGGTGACGGCGTCGCGGGTGGCCTGGTCCATGCCGGGCGCGGGCGCTTCTTCGATCACCTTCTGGTGTCGGCGCTGCAGCGAGCAGTCGCGCTCGTGCAGATGGACGACCGTGCCGTGGCTGTCGCCGAAGACCTGCACCTCGATATGGCGCGGACGGGTGATGTAGCTCTCGATCAGCACGCGCGGATCGCCGAAGGACGACTGCCCCTCGCGCTGGGCCGAGGCCAGGGCGCCCGCGAAGTCCTCGGCCTTGTCGACCAGACGCATGCCCTTGCCGCCGCCGCCAGCGACGGCCTTGATCAGCACCGGATAGCCGATGCGGGCCGCCTCGGCGCTCAGCGTCTCGAGCGACTGGTCCTCGCCCTGATAGCCGGGCGTGACGGGCACGCCCGCCTCGATCATCAGCTTTTTCGCCGCGTCCTTCAGGCCCATGGCGCGGATCGACGACGGGTGCGGGCCGATCCACACGATGCCGGCGGCCATCACCGCCTCGGCGAAGTCGGCGTTCTCGCTCAGGAAGCCATAGCCCGGATGGATGGCCTCGGCCCCGGTCGCCTTGGCGGCGGCCAGCACCTTGTCGGCGTCCAGATAGCTTTCGCGCGCGGGCGCCGGCCCGAGCAGCACCGCCTCGTCGGCCTCGCGCACATGCAGGGCGCGGGCGTCGGCTTCGGAGTGGACGGCGATGGTGCGCAGGCCCAGGCGGCGGGCGGTGCGGAACACGCGACAGGCGATTTCGCCGCGATTGGCGACCAGGACGGACTTGAACATTTGTCCTCTCTAGCCGCGCCGCGCGCGTCTGTCAGGTCAGCCGATCGGCCTTTCGCAGGTCGGGGAACAGCTTGGCCCATACGCCGACCGAGGCCAGGGCGCCGACCCCGCCGAACACCGCCGCGCCGATGGGCCCCAGGAAGCGCACCGCCACGCCGGAATAGGCCTCGCCCAGCTCGTTGGACGCGCCGATGAACAACATGGAGACCGACGACACCCGGCCGCGCATATGGTCGGGCGTCGCCAGCTGGATCAGGGTCTGGCGGATGTTGACGCTGATCATGTCAGCCGCCCCGCCGACGAACAGCGCCAGGCCGGACAGCCATACGCTCTTGGACAGGCCGAAGGTCAGGGTGCACAGGCCGAATACGGCGACGGCCATGAACATCCAGCGCCCGCCGTGCTTCACGATGGGGAAGCGGCTTAGATAGACCGCCATCAGCAGGGCCCCGACGCCGAACGACGCCCTCAGCAGGCCGAAGCCGACCGCGCCGACATGCAGGATGTCGCGCGCGAAGATCGGCGTCAGCAGGGCCACGCCCGCCAGCAGCACGACGATCAGGTCCAGCGAGATGGCGCCCAGAACGATCTTGGTCTTCCAGACATAGCTCAGCCCCTCGCGCACCTGGGCGACGGCCGAAATACGCTCGCCGGTCAGGTGGGGCCGGCCGCTGGTGCGGATCAGCAGCAGGCAGGCGATGCCCACGAAGAACATGGCCAGGGACGTAGCGTAGGCCAGCGGCACCGACAGCCCCACGATCACCCCGCCCAGGGCCGGGCCGGCGATGGCGCCGGTCTGAAACGCGATGGACTGGGCCGCGATGGCCGGCGGCAGGGCGCGGCGGCCCACGACCATCGGCAGAAAGGCCTGGCTGGCCGGGGCCAGGAAGGCCCGCGCCGCGCCGAACACGGCGGCGACGATCAGCAGCCCCCACAGCGGCGGCGATCCGTGCAGAGCCATGAGCAGAAAAGCCAGGGCGCACATCGATTCCACGAAGACCGAGATGGTCACCGTGTGCTTGCGGTCGCGCCGGTCCGCCATGGCGCCGGCCGGAAGCGTGAAGGCCAGGAGCGGCAGGAACTGACACAGCCCGACCAGGCCCAGATACAGGCTGGCCTGCTCGATTGGATGGTCGCGCCGCGCGATCTCATAGACCTGCCACAGCAGGGCCGACGACTGGATCTGGATGCCCAGCACCGCGACCACGCGGCCCAGCCACAGCAGCTTGAAGTCGCGAATGGCCCAGGGGCTGGCCGGCCCCTCGGGCGGCGGGGGCGACTGAACCGGCTGGGTCGTCTCGATCGTCTCGCTCACGTGCGGCGCGCCTGTCTGGGATAGGGCGCGCCATCCCGATGGAAATAGCGGTCGGCGCCCTCGGGCAGGACCATGTCGATGTCGGGATAGTCGCAGGCGTCGGTGACCGGCGACCGCGTGCCGACCTCCAGCAGAACCGCGTCCTCCGCGGACCGGTTCTCGATCTTGTGACCGTTGGCGACGCCCGCCTTGAAGCCCGCGCAGTCGCCGGTGCGCAGCACCGTCTCGCCGTCATCCTCGACCAGCACCACCTCGCCTTCCAGCACCCAGACGAACTCATCCTCCGAGGCGTGCCAGTGGCGCTGGCTTGACCAGGCGCCAGGCGGCAGAATCAGTCGGTTGACGCCGAACTGGGTCAGTCCCGCCGCATCGCCCAGCCGCCAGCGGCGGCGCGCCTTGCAGGGCCCGGCGTGTTCCTCGGGATAGGCGGTTCCGTGGCCCGTGGGGGCGGTGTCGAGGTCGATACGGGGCATGGCGCTTCTCGCGGTCGCGAGATGCTCCTAAAGCATGGTCTCATGAGCCGCGCATCAAATCCTGTGATCGATCCTGTCGAACTGACCCGCGACCTGATCCGCCGCCCCTCGGTCACCCCGGCGGACGCCGGGGCCATGGATGTGCTGGAAGAGGCGCTGACCGCCCTGGGCTTCACCTGCCGGCGGATGCCGTTCGAGAACATCGAGAACCTTTACGCTCGACGTGGGACGGCCTCGCCCAACCTCTGTTTCGCGGGCCACACCGACGTGGTGCCGACCGGCCCGGCCGAGGCCTGGAGCGCGGCGCCGTTCGAGGCCGAGGTTCGCGAGGGCGTGATCTACGGACGGGGCGCGGTGGACATGAAGGGCGGCATCGCCGCCTGGGTCGGGGCCGTATCGCGGATCCTGGCCGAGGGCGAACCTGAGGGCTCGCTTTCCTTCCTGATCACCGGCGACGAGGAAGGCCCCGCCCTGCACGGGACCAAGCGCGTGGTCGAGGCCCTGATGGCCGAGGGTGAGGTCATCGACGCCTGCATTGTCGGCGAACCGTCGTCGGCCCAGCGGCTGGGCGACATGATCAAGGTCGGCCGGCGCGGCTCGTTGAACACCTGGATCACCGTCCATGGAAAGCAGGGCCATGTCGCCTATCCCGACCGCGCGGCTAACCCCGCGCCCGTGCTGGCGCGGCTGTTGGCACGGCTGGACGCGCACACCCTGGACGAAGGCTACCCGGAGTTTCCGCCGTCGAACCTCGAGATCACCACCATCGACATCGGCAATCCGGCGACCAACATCATTCCGGCCGAGGCGCGCGCGCGGCTGAACATCCGCTTCAATCCCACCCACACCGGCGACGGGCTGATCGACTGGCTGAACCGCGAGGCGGGCGAGGCCCAGGCGGCGTCGGGTCTGCGCATCGAACTGGAGCACCTGTGCTCGGGCGAGGCGTTCCTGACCCAGGCCGGGGATTTCGTGGGCGCGGTGCAGACCGCCGTGGAGCAGTCTCTGGGCGTGCGGCCCGAGGCCTCGACCACCGGCGGAACGTCCGACGCGCGCTTCATCCGCGCCCTGTGCCCGGTGCTGGAGCTGGGTCTGGTCGGCCAGACCATGCACCAGATCGACGAGCGCGTGCCCGAGGCTGAGGTGCGCGCCTTGTCCGAGACTTACGAGGCGGTGATCCGCGCCGTGACGGACCGCCTGTCGGCCAATTGAAAAGGGCGGCCCGAAGACCGCCCTGTCCATCATCTGATTTCGAAGTCAGCTGCCGGTGCCGAAACCCTTCGGTCCGCCGGCGCCTGCCGATCCGGCCCCGCCAGTGGCCGGCGCGGCGGGTTCGACGCCTGCCTGGGCGACGCGCGGCTTCGGCGGCGTTTGGACAGCAGTGTCGTCCTCGTCGCGATCGGCTTCAGGCGGGGTCTGGTCCAGGTTCTGATCGGTCATGTGGGTCTCCTCGGGTTCCCAAAATGAACCCCTCGACCGCGCAGCCGGTTCCGTCAGCGCAGGAGCAGGTCGAGCACCAGCATGGCCCCAAGGAACACGGCGCCGAACGCGACCAGAAAGAAGATCAACGCGCGCAGCCATTCGGCGACCGGCGACGGCGGCGGCTCTTCGGGGCCGCCGCGGGGCGGCATCTTGACTGGCAGGGCCGTGGTCATGCGTTGTTCCACCCAGGATGCGCATCATAGGTCGATCAGCGTTACCCGGCGGTGAATCCCGCCGCAGAAGCGTGACGAACCGTCGCAGCACGCCTATGAATGGCCCGTGAACCTGCGATCCCCCGCCTTCGCCATCCTGTTCTTCGTCAGCCTCATCGCGGCGGCCGGCAATATGGCGCTGCAGTCGGTGCTGCCTCTGATCGGGCGCGAGTTTGGCCTGGCCGACACCCTGGTCGCCGCCGCCTTCGCCGTGTCGGCCCTGCTCTGGACCTTGACCTCGCCGCACTGGGCGCGCCTGTCCGACACCCTGGGTCGCAAGCGGGTGATGATGATCGGCCTGTCGGGCTTCGTTCTGTCGATGTCCGGCTTCGGCCTGGCCACCACGGCGGGGCTTCAGGGCTGGCTCGGCGCTGTCGCCGCCTTCGTGCTCATGGCTGTGGCGCGCTCGCTGTACGGCCTGTTCGGCTCGGCGGCGCCGATCGCCTCGCAAGCCTATGTCGCCGACCGCACGACGCCGGCTCAGCGCACCCAGGCCATGTCGCTGCTGGCTTCGGCCCAGGGCCTCGGCACGGTTGTGGGGCCGACCTTGGCGCCCTTTCTGGTGCTGCCGGTCATCGGCCTGGCCGGCCCGCTCTACGTCTTCGCCGCCATCGGCCTGATCGTGCTGATCGTGGTGTGGCGTCGGCTGCCGTCGGGCGACGTGGTGCGCACCCCATCCACCAGCGGCCGCCGCGACGGTGCGGGCAAGGGCCTGTGGCGGGACCCGCGGGTGCGGGACTTCCTGCTGTTCGGGCTTCTGGTCACCGGCGCCCAGGCGATCAACATCTCGGTCCTGGGCTTTCACGTCATCGACGAGATGGCGGCCGCCGGAACCGGACGAGACCAGGTCGCCCCCTTCATCGCCTTGGCCATGTTCGCCGGGGCGACCGCCACCCTGCTGGCGCAATGGGGCCTGATCCCGCTGCTGAAGCTTGAGCCGCGCGACCTTATGCGTTGGGGTGCGGGCCTGGCCCTGGTCGGCAACCTGATGAGCATCGCGGCGCCGGGCTACTACGGCGTGGTCATCGCCTATGCAGTTGTCTCCATGGGCGCAGGCTTCGCACGGCCCGGCTTCACCGCCGGGTCGTCGCTGGCGGTCGGCCCGTCGGAACAGGGCGCCGTGGCCGGTCTGATGATGTCGCTGGCGGGGCTCAGCTTCCTGGCGCCGCCCGTCATCGGCGTCGCCCTGTATCAACTGGCCGAACCGGCGCCCTTCGTCGCCAACGGCCTGTTCCTGGCGCTGGCCCTGGCGGCCTGCCTGTTCAGCCCTGCGCTGAAGCGAGGCCTGCCGATCGAGGCCGATGCGTCGGATCAGCCGCCAGCGTCACAGCCCGGCCCCGAGGGTGGTCGCTGAGGCCTTCCTTCGGCCTCGCGCGCGTGGCAGACGAAAAATCATGACCACGACCGCGAAGATCGAGAAACGCATCGGCGTCCAGGCCAGTCCGGAGCGCATTTGGGAAGTGCTCAGCGACCTGTCCGGCTGGGATCGCTGGAACCCCTATGAGACCCGCCTGGACGGCGCCATCGCCTTCGGCGGCCGCGTCAGCCTGGACGAGGCTTTCCCCGAACTTCCGCCCCGCCGGGTCGAGGCTCAGGTGGGCGAATGGGAGCCCGGCGGGCAGCTGGTCTGGCTGGAGAACCGCGGCTGGCTGTTCCGCTCGATCCGCTATTACGAGATCGAGCGCCTGGATGCGCGGAGCTGCATCGTCGCTAACGGGGTCATCTTCCAGGGTTTGCGCGGCGAGCTGTTCCACGACAAGCACCGCGCCGGTATCCGCACCGCCCTGGAGACCATCTGCGAGCGGCTGAAGCACGAGGCCGAAAGCTGACCTCCCGGCGCATCCGCGCCGTCAGCCGCCCTTGGACATGGTGTCCTGGATGTTGATGATCGCCGGCGTCAGGATGACGATGAACAGAACCGGCAGGAAGAACAGGATCATCGGCACCGTCAGCTTGGCGGGCAGGGCCGCCGCCTTCTTCTCGGCCGCCGAAAGACGCAGTTCCCGGTTCTCCTTGGCCATGGTCCGCAAGGCGGCGCCCAGGGGCGTGCCGTAAGTCTCGGCCTGGGTCATGGCGGTGGCGACCGACTTCACGCCTGGATGGTCGGTCCGCTTGGCCAGGCCTTCGTAAGCCAGGCGTCGATCCGGCAGATAGCTGAGTTCAGCAGCCAGCAGGGTCAATTCCTCGGCCAGGTCGATCGAGGCGCCCCCGATCTCCTGGCTGACCTTCTGGATCGCCTGCTCGATGGACATGCCCGCCTCAACGCAGATCAGCAGCAGGTCCAGCGCGTCGGGGAAGGCCTGCATGATCGAGGTCTTGCGCTTGGCGATGCGGTTCGAGAGATAGATGTTCGGCGCATAGAAGCCGATCACTGCGGCGAACATCACCGCCGTCAGCCGGCTCATGACCGGAAGACCGAAATCGTTGAAGGCGAACAGGTAGAAGGCGGCGAACGCCAGGAACACGAACGGCAGGGTGAACCGGAAGAAGTAGAAGGTCGTCAGCGGCTTGGGCCCCCGATACCCGGCCTGAGCCATCTTCTCGACGACCTTGGGGTCCTCCAGCAGCTTGGTCAGGTTCAGCTGTTCGACGATCTTCTTCTTGAAGCCGTCGTCGGTGTGACGCAGGCCCGAGCCGCTCTGGGCGCCGATGGCCGCGCGGGAGCGACGCTTCAGTTCGTCCCGCCGCTCCGCGACCGCCTGCATCCGCTTCTCGAGCTTCAGCCCGCCGCCGAAGGATCCCGCCAGCGTCAGCAGGGTGGCGAAGACCAGCAGGCCCACGCCGAGGCTGAGCAGGTTCTGGGCGTCGGTAAAGAAGGCGATCATCGCGCTGCCATCAGAACTTGAAGGAGATCATCTTTTTCATGACGAAGACGCCGAGGCTCATCATCATGACCGCGACCAGAAGCATGAACTGGCCGCGACGGTCGGTGAACAGCAGCATCATGTAGGCGGGCGTCGTAAGGGTGACGAGGATCATCACCGCTGGCGGCAGCGAGCCGATGATGCCGGCCGAGGCCGTGGCCTCCGACGACAGGGCCTTGATCTTCTCGCCCATCATCCGTCGCGCGCGGAGCACGGTCGACAGATTACCCAGCGCCTCGGCCAGGTTGCCGCCCGTCTTCTGCTGAATGGCGATGACGATGGCGAAGAACTTCAGCTCCGGCGTCGGCATGCGCTCGTACATCTTGTCCAGCGCCTGCCCCAGAGTCAGGCCCACGCCCAAACCTTCGACCAGGGTCTGGAACTCCGGTCCCAGCGGCGCGGGACTTTCGCGGGCGATGATCTTGAAGCAGTCCTGCACCGGCAGGCCCGACTTGATGCCGCGCACGATCACATCGACGGCGTTGGGGAACTCCAGCGAGAACTTCTTCATCCGCCGCTTGCCCAGGAAGCCCACCACCCACCGCGGCAGGCCGAAGCCGACGACGAAGCCGACGCCCAGGGCGATCAGGATGTTGCCACCCAGCGCCAGCGGCACGAGGAAGGCGAACACGCCCAGCCCGACGCTGATGAGGATGAAGGTCCGCATCGACCATTTCAGCCCAGCGTGCTTCAGCTTGGCCGCCAGGGTCATGCGCGCCTTGCGCTCGCGCCGCTCGACCTCCTGCAACTGGGTCATGATCGCCTTGCGGCGCGCCTCGGGCGTGTTGGCCGCAGCCTGGGCCGCGGCCTTCTTCATGGCGGACGGATTGGTCTTGACCACGCCCAGCCCCTGAGCGCGCTTGAGCGCCTGGGTTCCCCCGTCGTCTCCGCCGACGAAGACCCAGCCCAGACTCGCGATGACGATGAAGCCGAGGACGCCGGCGAGGATTTCCAGCATCACCTACTCCGCCGCGTCCAGGGCTTCGGCCAGTTCACGCTCCAACCCGTAGTAACGCGCGCGGTCCCAGAAGCGCGGGCGCGCGATGCCGGTCGAGCGGTGGCGGCCGATGATCTTGCCGTTCGCGTCCTCGCCGGTGATTTCGTACAGGAACAGATCCTGGGTCACGATCACATCGCCTTCCAGACCCACCACCTCTGTGATGTGGGTGATGCGGCGCGAGCCGTCGCGCAAGCGCGCGGCCTGGACGATGACGTCGACCGAACCGACGATCATCTCGCGGATGGTCTTGGACGGCAGGCCGTAGCCGCCCATGGTGATCATCGACTCCATCCGGCTGATGGCTTCGCGCGGACTGTTGGCGTGCAGCGTGCCCATCGAGCCGTCGTGGCCGGTGTTCATGGCCTGCAGCAGGTCGAAGGCCTCTGGGCCGCGCACCTCGCCGACGATGATCCGCTCGGGACGCATCCGCAGACAGTTCTTGACCAGATCGCGCATGGTGATCTGGCCCTGACCTTCCAGGTTCGGCGGCCGAGTCTCCAGACGAACCACGTGCGGCTGCTGCAGCTGCAGCTCGGCGGCGTCCTCGCAGGTGATGACGCGCTCGGTCGGGTCGATGAAGGCCGTCAGGGTGTTCAGCAGGGTGGTCTTGCCCGAGCCGGTGCCGCCCGAGATGACGAGATTGCATCGCGAGGCGCCGATGACGCCCAGGACGCGCGCGCCCTCGGGGCTGATGGAGGCGTACTCCACCAGATTCTTCATCGTCAGCTTGTCTTTCTTGAATTTCCGGATCGTCAGCGTCGGGCCGTCGATCGCCAGCGGCGGGGCGATGACGTTGACGCGCGAACCGTCCGCCAGACGGGCGTCGCAGATCGGCGAGCTTTCGTCCACGCGGCGGCCGACCTGGCTCACGATCCGCTGGCAGATGTTCATCAACTGGCCGTTGTCGCGGAAGCGGATGTTGGTCAGCTGGACCTTGCCGCCGACCTCGATGAACACCCGCCCGGCGCCATTGACCATGATGTCGGCGATGTCGTCGCGCGCCAGCAGGGGCTCGAGCGGGCCGTAGCCCAAGACGTCGTTGACGATGTCCTGGACCAGATGCTCCTGCTCGGCGACCGACATGGAGACGTTCTTGATCGCCACCAGCTCGGCGACGATGTCGCGGATCTCTTCCGACGCCGTCTTCTGATCCAGCTGCGCCAGTTGGGCCAGGTCGATGGTGTTCATCAACGCGTTGAAGATCGTGGTCTTCGTGGCGTGATAATAGTCCGACTGCTCACGCACGATCTCGGCGACCTGCTGAGCCTTCTTCAGCTGCTCCAGGCCGGGCGTGGCCTTGGGGCCGGGGCCCGAGGGCTGGGCCGGGGCGGCCTGCGGCTTGGGCCGCGACGCCAGGGCGTCCAGCCGGTCAGGCTTGGCCTCTGTTCCCGGCTGGGCGCTGGGCGAGGCGCCGCTGGGGCCGAAAGGCTGGGCGGCGGCGGCCTTGTCGAAGGCTTCGGCCGGATCGGGGGCAGGCGCGCTGGCTGGCCGGGGCGCCGTCGCCACGCCGCCTTCGACCGTTCCTGTGCGCTTTCCGAACACGCGTCAGCTCTTCTTCTTGAACAAACCGGCGAACATCGACTGGCCTTTGGCCTTGGCGGGCTTGGCCGAGGTCTTGGCGCCCTTCGGCCCCGCGATGGCTGGAAGCTCGCGACGGCTGACGATCTGGGCCAGCGCCTGAAAGGCCTCTGCGGCCTTGGACTTGGCGCCCGCGTCCAGGATCATCTGGCCGTTGTTGGCCGCAGTGCCGAACAGCTTGGCGTCGAACGGAATGACCAGGGAGGGGTGCACGCCCAGGGCGGCGCCGAACTCCTTGGCCGGGATCTCAGGGCGGCCCGGCACGCCGACCTGGTTCAGCACCAGACGCGGGGGCGCATCGTTGGGGCGGGCCTGCTTGATCAGGTCGATCATGTTCTTGGCGTTGCGCAGCGAGGCCAGATCGGGCGCCGCCACGATGACCACCTCGTCGGCCGAGACCAGGGTCTTGCGCATCCACCCCGACCACAGGTGCGGCAGGTCCAGCACCACGAAGGGCGCCGTGGAGCGAATGCGGCTGGTCACCTCGTCGAAGGCGTCCGGCGAGATGTCCCAGTCGGCGTCCAGCGTCGCCGGGGCGGCGAACAGGCTCAGCTTGTCGGTGCAGCGCGCCATCATGCGGTCCAGCAGGGTCGCGTCCAGGCGGTCGGGCTGGTTCAGGGCGTCGGCCACGCCGGCCAGCGGGTCCTGGTTGAAGTCCAGGCCGGCGGTGCCGAACGGCAGGTCGTAGTCGACGATGACCGTATTAGCGCCGATCCGCTCGGAGATGGCGTAGGCGGTGTTGTGGGCGATGGCCGAGGCTCCGGCGCCGCCGCGTGCGCCGACGAAGGCGATGGTGCGGCCGACGAAGGGCTGGGCCGGGTCGTTGAACAGGCCGCCGATGGCCGAAATCAGCTGCAGCGGCTGGACCGGCGCGACCAGGTATTCGCTTACGCCCCGGCGCATCAGCTCGCGGAACAGAAGGATGTCGTTGGCGGCGCCGATGACGATGACCTTCGTGCCTGCGTCGCAGACTTCGGCCAACTGATCGACCTGAGCCAGCAGCGTGTGCGGGTCATCGAGACATTCGACGATGATCAGCGGCGGGGTGGGCTCGTGCAGATAGGCCTCGATCGCGGCCGGCACGCCGCCGACGCGGATCTGGGTCGTGGCGCGCGACAGGCGACGGTCCTGACCGGCGCGCTCGGCCGAGGCCAGGGTGTCCTGCCGCTCGGCGAAGACATGGATGGCGATCCGCGGGACCGAGACCTCCACCGAATGATCGCTCAGCCCAGACAGGGTCAGTCCGGTGGGGGCCGGCGCCGGCGCGGCCTGCAGCGCCTGGGCGGCGCCGGCGACCAGTTCGCCGACCGGATTGAAGCCCGGCTCCGGATCGGCTCCCGACGGGATCGGGCCCGTCGTCGGAGAGGTGAACTGCAACGGCTCGCGCGGCGCTGCGGCCGGGGCCGCCGGCTGATCCGTCAGGGGATCCGGCTCGAACGAGATGTCCAGATCGAACTCGTCGTCGAATCCGTCGGTCGGTCGCGGGGCGAAGGCGTTGCTCATCGGTCGAACCCTACTGGACGGCCTGGGCCACGCCGGAACTGCTGAGCAGCTGTTCCTGCGGCGCGGAGGTCGCGCGGCCCTGGCGGTAGTTGTCGAAGACCACGCTGCGGCGCCCGGCCTCGGCGGAGGTCATGCCGCGCGGCTCCACGATGTCGCGCGGGTTGGCGATCTGCGCAGCTAGGTTGGCGTTGACCGCGCAGCCGAAGTTGGCGGTGGAGCGGTTGTCGAAATTCCGCGAGAGGTTGCCCCATTCCACGCCGCACTGAGGCACGACGGCGCGCACCGTTTCGAAGCCCACCAGAACCGGCGACCGGGCGTCAGGTCCAGCATAGCCGACGACCCGGATCATCGATCCCGGCACGCCTAGTCCTTCCAGCGCGCTGCGGGTGCTCCAGGCCATCTGAGACGCTGTCGTGTCCGCGCCGGCCGGGGCTTCGATCACGAGGGCGGGCGCGCCAGAAGCCGCGAACCGCTCGACCAGGCCGCGCAGGTGGCTGTGCTGGTTGGCGGAGAGTCCGTCGGCGTGTACGGCGAGCGCGATGCGGTCCAGACCGGGCTCGACCTGCAGACTGTACCGGGCCGTCGGCAGGATCGGCTCGGGACCCTGGCCGCCGGCGGAGGGGGACACGCAGCCCGCCAGCGCGACGCCGCCAAGCGCGAGGCTGAGAGCCAGGGGACGTGTAAGGTTCATGGCGCGTCTCACTCGATCACATAGCCCACGGGCCCCTGCCAGCCGCCGCCGGGACGGGCGGCGGGAGCGGGCGAGCCATAGACCTGGTTCAGTTGGCCAAAGAGGAGGGTCTGGGCGTCATTGGCGATGCGCAGGCCGTCCGCGGGAGTCTGCATCCGACCGGGCGTGGTCGGCGATACGATGTAGGGCTCGACGATGACGACCAGTTCGGTCTCGCCGTTCAGATAGTCGCGCGAGCGGAACAGGGCGCCCAGCACCGGCACGGACATCAGCCCGGGCAGGGCGTCGATCGACTGGCGAGTCTGCTCCTGCAACAGGCCCGCGATCATCATCGAACCGCCGGAGGGCATTTCGACGGTGTTGGAGACGCGCCGCGTGTTGAACGCCGCCAGGGTGATGGGGCTGGTCGTGCCGGCGCCGATCGTGAGGGCGCCCTGGTTCGAGAGCTCCGAGACCTCGGCTGTGATCTGCAGCGAGATGCGGCCTTCGGAAAGGACGATCGGTCGGAAGGCCAGGCTGATGCCGTAAGGCTTGTAGGTGACCTGCACCTGGCCGTCGCGATCGCGGCCGGACGGGACAGGCACCTCGCCGCCCGCCAGGAAGCTGGCGTTCTCGCCGTTGACCGACGTCAGGTTGGGTTCGGCCAGCGTCCGCACCAGGCCGACGCGTTCGAACGCCTTGAGCGTGGCCTCGCCCTTGTTCAGACCGTCCGAGCCCGGACCGGTTCCCGGTTGGGCCGTGTCGAAGTTGCTCGAGTCCTGAGGTCCGCGGACGACGAACGGGCACATGGCGTCGGCGGGGAAGGGCGGGCCGCAGGGGCGCATCTGTTGAAAATTGGTGGTCGTGTCGTCCAGCCAGCCCGTAGTGGCGCCGCCTAGAAGTCCGCCGTTCACGCCGAAGGTCGCGGCCTGGCCGAAAAGGAACTGCGCCCCGTCGATCCGGCCCAGAACCGCCCGGGTGTCGAAGCCCAGCTGCTTCACCGCGCTGCGCTGCACCTCGACGATGCGGACCTTGAGCGTCACCTGGTCCGATCCCGCCAGCGAGATCATGTTCAGAACCTTCTCGGGCGACGACACGAAGGCGCGGGCCACCTGCGCGGCGCGCTCCGCTTCGCCGGGGCTGGAGGCCCGGCCTGTCAGGATGATGCTGTCATTGACGGCCTCGGCGCGGATCTCAGAGCCGGGCACCACGCGCGCCAGGGTGTCTTGAAGCGCGCCCACCCCCGCGTCCACCCGGATGCGCAGCGACAGGATGGTGCGGCCGGCCGCATCCAGGAACACCGCGTCGCTCTCGCCCGGCTGCAGGCCGATGATCGTGACGCGCCGCGCCGAATGCTGCAGCGCCTCTGCGACCTGCGGATTGGAGATGATGGTGTCGCGCGCGTCGGTCGGCAGATCCACCGCCATCGAGCTGCCGCGCGGCAGGTTGACCATCTGGGGCGCGGCCCCGGTGGCCACGGACCGGCTCTGGGCCATCGCCGCAGTGGGCGCGGGCGCAAGGCCTCCCGTGGCGATCAGCGCCGCGCAGGCGGCAGCGATAAGCCGATTCATTGGACCACCACGACGTCAGGCGCGCCGCCGCGATAGACGCGGACGGCCGAGCTTTGGGTTTTCTGGGCGTTGACCTGGCCGGAAGGACCCGAGGTGTCCGCGTACGAGCGCAGCAGGAGCGACAGCTCCCCCTCGGACTTGGCCAGGGCCAGGGCTTCGGCGTCTCGCGGTCCCACTTCGAGAGTGGCGGTCGCGCCGACCACCGCCTGCTGGTCGTCCCCGGCGCGCGTGGTCTGGTCGATGGCCAGCACCTTGATGTTCTGCATCACGGTCGCAGAGGAGAACCGGCTCCGGCCGGACTGATCGCCGGCGACGTCCGCCAGGCGCATTTCGCGTGTCAGCAGCACATCGACACGATCGCCGGGCAGGATGAAGCCGCCGGCGGCGGTCTCGACCGAGACCCGCACGGCGATGGCCCGCATGCCGGGCTCGAGATAGGCGGCCATGTAGCCGCTGTCCCCTGCCCTCACGATCTTGCGCGCGACAATGGGCTCGCCGGCCAGGATGCTTTCCCGCACCACGGCTCCGACATAGTCGCCCTTGGCGCCCGGAGAGTTGATCTCGGCCGCGGCGCGCGCCACGCGGGCGACCGCGCCTTCGGGCTTGGCCGGCTCGGCGGCGGCGTTTTCGTCCAGAGGCGCGGCGCCGTCGGTGATGTAGGCCGGATTGATGTCGGCCACGACCCATTCCTTCCAGGTCATGTCGGCTTCGGCCAGCCGCGCCCCGGGCGCCAGGTCGCGCGCTGCGACCAGGACGTTGGCGCGCGGGCGGGTGTCGACCGCCGCCGTGGCCACGGCGACGGGCTCGCCGGACGATCCCATGGCGCGCACCACCAAGGCCAGGCCTATGGCGGAAACGGCGGCGATGCAGACGACGACGATGCGAGCGGGCTTCATCCAGAACCTCCGGCGATCGGGGGCGCTGTCGGAGTCCCACTCCTCGCCCCCTGCCGTTAACGACAATGGAGCCATGGTGTTAACGGCCCCCTAAATCCAGGAAAACGACGGTCCGCAGACCGGCGCCGCCGGCTCAGGCGCCGGTGAACAGCTGGACCAGCGGCGAGCTTGGAAAGGCCAGCAGAACCCCTGCGGCGATGGCCACGCCATAGGGAATGTCGCCCTTGGGCCGCATCAGCTGCGCGATCCAGCCCGGCGTGCCCGCGTGCACATAGCGAGGCGCATAGGCTCGCGCGGACATCAGGATCAGGCAGAACAGTCCGCCGATCATGGCCGTGTAAGCCAGGAAGAACAGACTGCCGGTCAGGCCCATCCAGAGACTGGCCGCCGCCATCAGCTTGGCGTCGCCGCCGCCGATCCAGTTCAGGGCGAAAAGACCGGCGCCCAGCACGAGCGCCCCGGCCGCCACCCCCAGATGGCCCGCCAGGCTCCACCCATCCAGGCCTGCCGCCAGGGCGGCCGGAAAGAACCCCGCCAGCAGGGCCAGCGAAATCCAGTTGGGTATCTTCATCGTCGTCAGGTCGTGCAGGCCCGCGACGATCGTCAGGGCCGGAAGGATCGACAGCAGGATGAGGGTGACGGTGTCCATGACCGCCAACCTTGCATCCATCACGTTAAATAATGACTGCCGACCGCGCATGCGAAAGGGGCCGGAGCGTTTCCGCTCCGGCCCCCTCATCCGCCTTGGATGCGACGCCTGCGATTACTCGCCGGCTTCGCCGCCCATGCCGGTCACGACGGCGTTGAACTTCTCTTTGATCGTGCCGCCCAGAGCGGTCACGGCCGAGATGATGACGACAGCGATCAGAGCGGCGATCAGGCCGTACTCGATGGCGGTGGCGCCCGATTCGTCTTTGGCGAAGCGCGAGATGAACTTGGTCATTTTGAATCCCTGTTTGATGGCAAAGCGAGCAACTTGGAAATGGGGGACGACGGTCGCCCGCTTTCTCCCCCGAACGCAGGGTGACAATCGCAGGCCCGAGTTAAGGCTGCGTGCCCGTTCATGGTTATTGCGCGTTTACTTCAACCTGGCCGTCTCATCGCCCGAGACGGCCCTTCCGCCCCCTTCGTCCGGGCAGATCAGCCAGCGATCTGGCCGAAGTCGGCGACCTGGCCCATCACGTCTCGCACCTGGCCCAGCAGCTTGAGCCGGTTTTCGCGCTCGGCCGGCACGTCGGAGTTGACCATAACCCCTTCGAAAAAGGCGTCGACCGGCGCGCGCAGCCCCGACAGGGCCTTCATGGCGGCGGCGAAGTCCTCGGCTTCAAGCGCCTGATCCACCGCCGTGCGGGCCGCGCCGACGGCGAAGGCCAGGGTGGTTTCGGCCTCGGGCTGGTTCGGCAGGCCGGTCTGGACCATGCCGGTCGGCAGGTCGCCCTTCTTGGCCTCGGCCCGCAGGATGTTGGACGCCCGCTTGTAGCCCGCCAGCAAATTGGCCCCGTCGTCCGTCTCCAGGAACGCCCCCAGCGCCTCGACCCGCCGCACGATGCGCACCAGATCGTCGTCGCCCAGCGCGAACACCGCATCCACGAGATCGTGCCGCTGTCCCTGGTCGCGCAGGAGGACCTTCAGGCGGTCGGCGAAGAAGGCCTGCATATCACGTTCGACGGGGCCGTAGATCTCCCGCCGGAACTGGTCACCTTGACTAATGAAATCGATAGCCGCCGCAGGCATCGTGCCAGAGGCAAGCATTGTGTCCTCGGGTAGCATCCAGAAGGTGCTAACTGCCGGACCCGGCAACGGCATCCGGATCTGGTTCTCCAGCACCAGCCGGATCACCCCCAGCGCCGCGCGACGCAGCGCAAACGGATCCTTCGAACCCGTCGGCTTCTCGTCGATGGCGAAGAAGCCGACCAGGGTGTCCAGCTTGTCGGCCAGGGCCACCGCCACGGTCAGGGGCGCGGTCGGGACCGTGTCGTTCGGTCCCTGGGGCTTGTAGTGGTCGCGGATGGCGTCGGCGATGGCGTCGCCATGCTCGGCGCGGGCGTAATAGCCGCCCATCACGCCCTGCAGTTCCGGGAACTCGCCGACCATGCCTGAGGCCAGGTCGGCCTTGGCCAGGCGGGCGGCCTGTTCGGCCTGGTCCGGGTCGGCGCCAACCAGTGGGGCGATCTCGCGGGCCAGGGCGGCGATGCGGTCGACCCGCTGCCCCATGTCACCCAGCTTGGCGTGGAAGGTCACGCCCTTCAGCTTTTCGTTCCAGGCGTCGAAGCCGACCTTCTGGTCCTCGTCCCAGAAGAAGCGGGCGTCGTTCAGGCGGGCCGACAGCACGCGCGAATTGCCCGCCGCCAGCGCCTTGCCGCCGTCCGACGCCTCGACGTTGGCCACCACGACGAAATGCGGGGCTAGGCCGTCGCAGGCCGGATCGCGCACGGCGAAATACTTCTGGTGCACCTTCATCGACAGGCGCACCACCTCGGGCGGCAGGTCCAGGAACTGCGGGTCCATGTCGCCCAGGATCGGGGTCGGCCATTCCGCCAGGCCCGACACCTCGTCCAGCAGGCCGTCGTCATCGACCAGGGCCAGGCCCTTGTCGGCGCAGACCGCCTTGGCCTGCTCCAGAATGCGCAGCCGCCGGTCGGCGGCGTCCAGCAGCACGAACTCGCGCTCCAGCTTCTGGCGATAGTCGGCGAAATCCTTGACCGCGAACGGCTGGCCCGACCCTAGGAAGCGGTGACCCTCGGTCACGTTGCTGCTCTCGATAAGCTGAGCGCCGTTCGTCTCGCTGAAGTTTACGATCTCACCATCAAATATGAAGAGCACCCGCTTGATGGGCCTAACCCATCTGGCACTCCCAGTTCCCCAGCGCATGGACTTGGGCCAAGGAAAGTTTCCTAAAATGCTGAACAGCATGCTCGGGAGCACGTCTTTCGTTCGCTGACCGCGGCTGCTGATCTGGGCGAACAGGACGCCGTCGCGTTCGACCAGCTGCTCGCGCGTCAGGCCGGTCTTGCGCAGAAAGCCTTCCAGCGCCTGGGGCGGAGCCGAGGCCTTGGGCCCCTTCAGCTCTTCCTCGCGATCCGGCGTCGCGGTCGGCAGGCCGTCGATGACCAGCGTCAGCCGCCGGGGCCCCGCATAGGTCGTCAGCGCCTCCCACGTCAGGCCGGCGGCCTTCAGCCGTTCGCCCGCCATCCGCTCCAGATCGCGCGCGGCCCCCGCCTGCATGCGCGCGGGGATTTCTTCCGAGAAGATTTCGATGAGCAGTTGGGGCATCAGGCGGTCTTCCGCTCTTCTTCGACCTGCGCCAGGGCGCAGGCTTTGCACAGGTCGCGAATGCGGCCGATGTAGCTCTGACGTTCGGCCACGGCGATCGCGCCGCGCGCATCCATCAAGTTGAACAGGTGCGAGGCCTTCAGCACCTGGTCATAGGCCGGCAGCACCAGCGCCTGGCCCTGCGGTCCCTTCATGCCCAGCAGACGGCGGCTCTCGGCCTCCATGTCCTCGAAGCGACGCTTCAGCCCCTCGACGTCATAGCCGTGAAAATTGGCTTCCGATTGCTGACGCTCGTTCTCCAGGAAGACCTCGCCATAGGTCAAACCGTCCTTGTTGAACTTCAGGTCATAGACGTTGTCGACGCCCTGGACGTACATGGCCAGGCGCTCCAGCCCGTAGGTCAGCTCGCCCGACACCACATCGACCTCGATGCCGCCGACGCCCTGGAAATAGGTGAACTGCGTCACCTCCATCCCGTCGCACCAGACCTCCCAGCCCAGGCCCCAGGCGCCCACCGTGGGGTTCTCCCAGTCGTCCTCGACGAAGCGGATGTCGTGCAGCTTGGGATCGATGCCGATCGCCTTCAGCGAGCCCAGGTACAGATCCTGAAGATCGTCGGGATTCGGCTTCAGGATCACTTGATACTGGTAATAATGCTGCAGCCGGTTGGGGTTCTCGCCATAGCGGCCGTCGCCGGGGCGGCGGCTGGGCTGCACATAGGCGGCCTTCCAGGGCTTTGAGCCCAGCGCGCGCAGCACCGTCGCGGGGTGCAGCGTGCCGGCCCCGACCTCGATGTCATAGGGCTGCAGGATGGCGCAGCCCTGGTCGCCCCAGTAGCGGTGCAGGGTCAGGATCAGGTCCTGGAAAGACAGCGGTTCGGTGGTCACGGCGGCTCGTTTCGCGGGCGCAAAAAAGACGGCGGACACTAAGGTCCGCCGCCCTCCAACTCAACCTGAATGGTCGAGGTTCTGCAATCAGGACTGGGGCGCGGGTGTCGGAGCCGGAGCCACTTCCTCGTCCTCGTCATCCTGCTGGCCGTCGGTATCCTGCTGGCCGTCGGTCGGGTTGACGACCGGGGGCGAGGCGACCGTGGTGGTGTTGGTCGTCACCTCGCCGTTAGGCGCGGTGGCCGGGGTGGTCGACGGCGTCATGGTGGCTTCACCCGCCGGAGCGCCGGCCGGGGCCATGCTGCTGTCGGTCGGGCGCACTTCGCCCGGCGCGGCCGGAGCCGTCTCGGTGTCATACGCCTCGGTCGACGCTTCGGCGTCCATGGTCGCGGCCGGTGCGGTCGTGGCCTCGGCGTCATCCGCCGGAGCAGCTTCGGTCGTCTCGGCGTCGCCCATGGCGGCCTGCGAAGCGGCCGGGACCAGCAGGCGGTCGATCGAGAAGACCGCGCCGTTCGAGGCGTCCAGGCCGGCGTTGGTGATGGTGGCCTCGTCGATCTTCAGCTGATCGCCTGTGCCGTCCAGTTGCACCTGGGTGCGGGCGGCGGTTTCGACCGGGCCGCGGGCGCCCTGGATCTGGCTGGCCTCAACGTCGGCGACGATCACGTGATACAGCAGGATCTGACGCAGCTCATTGACGTTGGCCGGGTCCATCAGACGGGTGCGCTCGGCTTCCGGCAGGGCCGCGAAGGCCGCGTCGGTCGGGGCGAAGATCGAGATGGCCGGGCGCGTGTTCAGGGTCTCGGTCAGTTGCGCGGCGTCCAGCGCGGCCAGCAGGGTGGTGAACTCGCCTTGAGCCCGCAGCACGTCGACCACGGTGTTGGCTTCGGCCGTCTGGTTGGCCGCCTGCGGCGCCTGGGCGGCCGGCGCGGGCTGGGTGGCGGTCATCGGCGCCGGATCGGCCATCGACGACGGCGCGGCCGGCATCGAGGGGTCAGGCTGAGCCGGGGTGGTCGGCGCCGGGACGGGCTGCGGCTGGGCCGGCATCGTCTGGGCGTCCTGAGCGAAGGCGGCCGGGGCGGCCAGCAGGGCGACGGTGGCGGAGGCGGTGAGAAGACGGGTGCGGAGCATGGCGATGTCCTTCTTTTTGATATGTCGGGGGCGGATCGCGGCGCTGTGATGCACGCGATCGGAATAAGCACGACTGCGTGATGAAAGCCGCAGCCCCCGTCTGAAGTTCCATATGGCGCACCCGCGACATCTCGCCACGACCTACGCGCGGTGATCTCAAGGTGATCTCAAGGCGGACCGCACAATACGGCCCCGCTTGCGCCCTAAAGCTTGGCCGATGCCGAAAAGTCGCCCAGCATCACCGGCTTGATCCACCAATCGCCATAAGTGTTCCTCAAGGCCTCTGCGGCGACCCGAGCGGCTTCGGGCGTATCGAACAAGGCGAAAGCGGTCGCGCCCGAGCCCGACATGCGGGTCAGACGCGCGCCCTCCAGCGCACCGACAGCTTCGAGCGTCGCCGCGATCGCCGGCTCGAGCATTACGGCTGGGGCCTCCAGGTCGTTACGCTGCTGAGCCAGCCAGTCGATCACCCGTGAAGGGCTCCAGTCGCTCGGCACGTCCGGCCGATCCGCAGCGCGCGCGGGGCCGGCGTCATAGGCGGCGTAGACCGCACCGGTCGGCGACGGCGCGCCCGGATTGACTAACAGCGCCGGCAGCGGCGGCAGGCGCGGCTCGAACGTCAGACGCTCGCCATGCCCCTCGGCCCAGGCGGCGCGGGCGTGCAGGCACATGGCCCCATCGGCCCCCAGACGCGCCGCGATCCGCGCCAGCGCCGCATCGTCCATGTCCAGGCCCAGCGCCTCGCGCGCCAGCTTAAGCGCCGCGCCGGCGTCGGACGACCCGCCCCCCACGCCCGAGGCGATCGGCAGCCGCTTGTCCAGGATCAGGCGAAACGGCGTGGACCGACCTGTCGCCTCCCCCAGCGCCCGAACCGCGCGCAGGATCAGATTGTCCTCGCCCGCCGACAGCTCCGCGCCGAACGGGCCAACGATCTCCAGCGACAGCCCGTCCGCCGGCTCAAGCGTGAGTTGGTCGCCGTCGTCGGCGAAGGCGACCAGGCTGGCCAGCGGGTGCAGGCCCTGATCGTCCAGCGGCCCGACGTGCAGGAACAGATTGACCTTGGCCGGGGCCGTCGCGTGGCTCCGCACGGTCAGATCGAGGCGCCCGCGCCGCCGACGTCGGGCTCGCTTTCGCCGGCCAGCTTGCGCTCGACCTGCGCGCGGCGCTCATCGTCGGGGTTCAGGGCCAGGACCCGGGTCCACTGGAACCTCGCCTCGCGCTGACGGCCCACCTGCCAATAGGCGTCGCCAAGATGGTCGTTGATCTCTGCGTTGGCCGGCTCCTTGGCTACGGCGCCCTCCAACTGCTCCACCGCCTCCGTGAAGCGGCCCAGCCGGTAATAGCCCCAGCCGAGCGAGTCCTGGATGTTGCCGTTGTCGGGCTCGGCGGCATGCGCGCGCTCGATCATGGCCAGGCCCTCGGGCACCCGTCGGCCGCTGTCGACCCAGAGGTAGCCCAGGTAGTTCAGCGCCGTCGCATTGTCCGGCTGCTGCTGCAAGGCGGCCCACAGCTCGGCCTCCGCCTCGGTCACCAGCCCTTGCGATTCATAGGCCGCGCCGCGCAGGAAGCGGGTCTGGAAACCCTGATCGGCCGTGTTCAGCAGCGGACCGTTCAACAGCACTAGGGCGTCCTCGTGCCGGTCCAAGCTCATCAGCTGACCCGCCAGCAGATAGGCGATCTCGGCGCTTTCGGGCTGGGCGGCGCGCGCCTGCTCCAGTTCGCGCACGGCGTCGGCCGGTTCGTCCTCACGCGCATGCAGCAAGGCCATCTGCAGCCGCGCCGTCGCATAGGCGGCTGGGTCGGCCGGCCGGACTTCGGACCAGGCCGCCAGGGCCGCCCGCGTCAATTGGGCTTCGGCGAGCACCTGCCCGAGTTGCAGGCGCGTGACGTCCTGGGGCGCAACATCCAGCGCCAGCCGCAGATAGACGGCGGCGAACTCGTGCGCCCCCTGCGCGGCGACCTGTTCGGCCGCCGTGGCCAGCGCCCCCGCCACGCCTTCCCGCAGGGTCGGCGCCGCGGGGGCTCTGCCGCCTGACGCGGCGCGCTCGCGATCCGCCCTCAGCTCGTTGCGCCCGGCGGCGATCAGCGCATCGTACTGGGCCACCGCATCGTCGCGCCGCCCGCGCCGTTCCAGGAACCCCGCATAGGCGCGCCGAAAGGCTGGACCGGCGGTGGGATCCGCGACCAGCTCGCGATACATGGCGTCGGCTTCGTCGTGGCGGCGACGGTGCTCCAGAAGCAGCGCGCGATTGCCGCGCAGCACCCAGCCGGTCGGGCCGCTCAGTCCGCGGGGCTGGATCAGGGCGAGGTTCCAGTCGCCGGCTTCGGCCGCGATCCACGGCAGAGCGTACAGCGCCGCCAGGGCGTGGGGCTGGCCCACCGGATCGGTCGTCAGCCGGGACAGGGCTCCCCGCGCATCGCCGCCGGCGTAGGTCTGAATCGCGGCCACCAGCTTGCCCGCCTGGGAGAAGGTGGGAGACACGCCCTCGCCGTCCGGAGTGATCCGCCCGGCCAACTCCAGGTCGCCGCCCAGCAGCAGGGCGCTGAAGGCCTGCTCCCGAATGCGCGGCTGTTCGGGGGCCAGCGCCAGCGCCTGGCTTAGCCGCCTAGCCCCTTCAGCCCCTTCGCCGGAGCCCATGGCGTTGCGCCCCGACAAGAACAGGCCGTAGACCGAGCGATCCTGCGCGTCGGTCGGCGCCGGCGCCCAGGTTTCGGGAATCGGCGGCGTTTCAGGCGCAGCCCCCGTCGCATCGGACCCGGCCGGCGCCTCTTCATCGGGAGCGAGTTCCGGCGCCGCGTCGTCCGCTGTCGGCGGCGGCGTCACAATGATCGCGGGCGGCAGGGCGCTCGGGTCCGACTGCTCGGGCGTCTGCTGCGCCGGCCCCGTGCGCGGCGCCGGGTCAGTCTGGATAGAGCCCGGCGGCAAGGCCTGCGCCGTCGCAGCGCCCGCCGTCGCCAGAGCCAGCACGGTCATGGAAGTCGCGATCAGGCGTGAGCGAGAGACAGTCATGCCTCGAACCCTTCACGCTTTTCCCGCGCCGGGCAAGGCTGGATGACCCGCCCGGCGCGGTTGCGATCACATGTTCGGATAGTTCGGCCCGCCGCCGCCTTCGGGCGTGGTCCAGACGATGTTCTGCGACGGATCCTTGATGTCGCAGGTTTTGCAGTGGACGCAGTTCTGAGCGTTGATGACGAAGCGAGGATCGGTCTTGGCCGCCTCGTCGGCATAGACCACCTCGTACACGCCCGCGGGGCAGTACAGCCGCGCCGGCTCGCCGTATTTGGGCAGATTCACCTGGATCGGAACGGCGGGGTCCAGCAGCTTCAGGTGCGCTGGCTGCTCCTCGGCGTGATTGGTGTTCGACACGAAGACCGAGCTCAGCTTGTCAAAGCTCAGCTTCCCGTCCGGCTTGGGATAGGCGATCGGCTGATGCTTGGCCGCCGGTTCGGTCGAGGCCGCGTCGGTCTTGCCGTGGCGCAGCGTCGGGATCGGCGAGACGCCGCCCAGCAGGGTGCGGCACCACATGTCGACCATGCCCAGCGCCCCGCCCAGGGTGGTGCCGAACTTCGACAACAGCGGCTTGGCGTTCCGGACCCGCGACAGCTCCTTATAGACCCAGCTCTTCTCATAGGCGGTCTGATAGGCGTCCAGCACGTCGCCCGCGCGGCCCGCGATGACGGCGTCATAGGCGGCGTCGGCGGCCAGCATGCCCGTCTTCATGGCGTTGTGGCTGCCCTTGATGCGCGGGACGTTCACAAAGCCCGCCGAACAGCCGATCAGCGCGCCGCCCGGGAAGGCCAGCTTGGGCACGGACTGGAACCCGCCCTCGGTGATCGCACGGGCGCCGTACGAAATGCGCGTGCCGCCTTCCAGGTGCGGCGCGATCGAGGGGTGATGCTTGAAGCGCTGGAACTCGTCGAACGGCGACAGGAACGGGTTCTTGTAGTTCAGATGCACCACGTAGCCGATGGCCACATAGCGGTCGCCGAAATGGTACATGAAGCTGCCGCCGCCGGTGTGCTCGTCCAGCGGCCAGCCGGTCGTGTGCTGGGCCAGGCCGGGCTGGTGCTGCTCGGCGGGCACCTGCCACAGCTCCTTGAGCCCGATGCCGAACTTCTGCGGATCGGCGGCGTCGCACAGATTGTGGCGGGCCATGATGGTCTTGGCCAGCGAGCCGCGCACGCCTTCGCCGATGAACACGTATTTGCCGTGCAGTTCGATGCCGGGCTGGAAATCCGCCGTGGGCCTGCCCTCGCGGTCGATGCCGAACACGCCGGCGACAACACCCTTCACCCGGCCGGTCTCTTCTTCCCAGACCACGTGGCTGGCGGCCATGCCGGGATAGACCTCGACGCCCAGCGCCTCGGCCTGTTCGGCCAGCCAGCGACAGACATTGCCCAGCGAGGCGATGTAGCAGCCATCGTTGTGCATGAAGGGCGGCAACAGCGGCATGGGCAGCGGCAGTTCGCCCATCGGCCCAAGCAGTAGAAAGCGATCCTTGGTGACCGGCGTCTCCAGCGGCGCGCCGCGCTCCTTCCAGTCGGGGATCAACTCGTTCAGCGCCTTGGGGTCGATCACGGCGCCGGACAGGATGTGCCCGCCGATCTCGGCCGACTTCTCCAGAACTGCGACGGAGATGTCCTTGCCGTCCTTTTCCGCACGCTGTTTCAGACGGATGGCGGCCGACAGGCCGGCCGGGCCGGCGCCGACGATGACGACGTCATACTCCATCACCTCGCGCTCGACACCCGACAGGGCCTCCAGCGGCGGCAGCTTGTCGATCACCGCTTCTTGCCAGGCGTTCTCGGCGCCGCCTTCGATCGCTTCCTCGGCCATTCAGGCTGAATCCCTGTTCTTGTCGTGGTTATCCGCCTTATCGGAAGGTGACGCGGCGGCGGTCAAGGTTTAACCCTCACGGCGATGAACGATCAGATCGCCGATCCGTCGCATGACTACAGGGTCGCAGAGGCCTTGCTGGCCTTCTGGGCCGACGCGGGCGTGGACGCGTGCCTGGAAGACGCGCCGATCGACCGCACCCATGTGGCCCCTGCGCCCGCCGCAAAGGCGGTGGCGCGCGCGACGGCCTCTGTCACGCCCCTGGTTCAGACCGGCGACGCCCTGGGCGAGGCGCGCCGGCTGGCCGCCTCCGCCACGACGCTGGACGAACTGGCCGCCGCGGTCGCCGCCTTCACCGGCTGCCCCCTGTCCGGCATGGGCGCGACCCAGGCCGTGTTCGGTCGTGGAAATCCTGATGCGACGGTCCTGGTGATCGGCGAGGGGCCGGGCGCCGAAGAGGACCGTCAGGGCCAGCCCTTCGTGGGCAAGGCCGGCCAGCTGCTGGACCGGATGCTCGCCGCCGCCGGCCTGACCGACCGCGTGTTCATCACCAACACTGTCTTCTGGCGCCCGCCGGGCAACCGCACGCCGACGCCTCAGGAACAGGCCGTCTGCGCTCCTTTCGTCGAGCGCGCCTTCGCCATTCTGAAACCGCGCGCGGTGCTGCTGCTGGGCGCCGCAGCGGCCAAGTCGGTGCTGCAAGTGGATGAGGGCATCATGCGACTGCGCGGAAACTGGCACGACTGGCGCCTGGCCGAGGGCGCGGTCTCGGCGCCCGCCATGCCGACGCTGCACCCCGCCTTTCTTTTGCGCCAACCTCAGGCGAAGAAGGCCGCATGGGCCGATCTACTGGCCCTGGCCGCTCGCCTGGATGGCGAAATGCTTGAGCCGGATTCGTGATTCCGGCATGATGAGCGGCTGACGACCATCGCCTTGCACTTAGCGCCCAACCCGAATCGAGACGGGACGACGCCGCAACAGGGGGCCGCCGCATATGTTCCGTTTCCGTCGCGTGGCTCTGGCTCCGCTGGTCGCCGCCGTGTTCGCCACAGGCCTCTCGACTGCGCCCGCCCCCGCGCTGGCCGAAGCGGAGGCCGCGCGCCGCCCCTTGGCCGCCTCCGAGGTCGGGCCGCTCAGCGCCCTCAGTTCGGCGGACCGTCTTAGCTACACCACCGCCTTCGACGCCCTGCGCCGTGGCGACCTGGAACTGGCCCGCGCCTCGGCCAGACAGGCCCAGGACCGCGTCCTGCTGGGCCAGGTCGAGTTCGAAAGGCTGTTCCATCGCAACCATGCAGCCACATACGACGAACTGGCGGCCTGGCTCGAAACCTATGCCGACACGCCAGAGGCTCCGCGCGTCTACGCCTTGGCCCTGCGTCGCCGGCCCGACGGCGCGCCCGAGCCGCGTCGCCCCGCCGGCGTAGGCGGCCGGACCTGGGACAGCGTGGCGTCCGGTGAAAACCCTGAAAAGGCCGCCCGCATCCGGCTGAACGCCGACGACCTGTCCGGCGCCGTCGAACTGGGCCGCCAAACCGGAGACTGGTGGACGGTCGGCCTGGCCCAATGGCGCCTCAACGACTTCTCCGAGGCCTTCAGGTCTTTCGAACGGGTGGCGCTCGATCCCACCGAGGATCCCTGGGTCCGCGCCGGCGCCGCCTTCTGGTCCGCCCGCGCCGCCGCTCAGAGCGGCCGTCAGGACCGCATCAACGAGTATCTGCGGCTTGCGGCGCGTTGGCCGGCCAGCTTCTACGGACAGATCGCCCTGCGGCAGCTCGGCGAAGAGCCGCTGATCGAGAACCTCGGCCCGCGCCCCTATCACGCTGAGGTCCGCCACGCGTCGCTGCGCGCCGAGCCGGACGGCGCCTATGCGGCCGATCCTGTCGAATTGCACGCCTTCCTGCAGTCCGACGAGAAGGCGCGCCGAGCCTTGGCCTTTTACGAAGTCGGCCGCCGAGGCGACGCCGAAAGCGCGGTGCGCCAGGGTCTGCGCGGCGCGGTCGAGGATACGGCCCGGCGCATGTGGACAAGCCTGGCGCGGCTGATGTCGTCGGGCGCAGAAGAGGACGCCGCTCGGATCGACGCCACCCGCTACCCGCTCCCGGTTCTGGAGCCCGAGGGCGGCTTCACCGTCGAGCGCGCGCTGGTCTACGCCATAGCCCGCAAGGAGACGGGGTTCGAGGCCAACGCACGCTCCGGCGCAGGCGCCTATGGCGTCATGCAGGTTATGCCCGCCACCGCCGCCGAACTGACCGGCGACCGGGGCTTCGTCAGCCAGCCCGAGCGGTTGTTCGATCCCGCCGTTAATCTGAGGCTGGGCCAGGCCTATGTGAACCGAATGCTCCAGCTTCCGGCGTTTCAGGGCGATCTGCTTAAGGCCGTAGCCTCATACAACGCCGGACCCGGCCCCATGCTGGCTGCGATCCGCAGGCTGGGACCGGACGCAGATCCGCTGCTTCTCATCGAAACCATCGACGTGCCTCAGGCCCGCGACTACGTCGAAAAAGTCGTCGCCGCCTATTGGATATATCAGCGAATGCTGGGCGGACCGCTCAACACCCTGGACGCCGCAGCCTCCGGCGCCCGCACCGTCCCGATCGGTCTGGACTATGCGGCGCCCCCGCGCCCGACGCTTGAAATGGCCCTCGCCGCCGGGGCCGAAGGCGGCCGCTAGATCAGGCTCGTCAACAGCAGACCGAACACGCAGCCGCCCATCAGCGTGAAGCCCAGGACGCTCAGCAGCCGCTTCAGCAGAGGCGACGAGGGTGGACAGGACGCGACGGCCATGGCGGCTCTCCTAGACGAGCCCTTCTAACCCGCCTGCCTTAAATCGGCGTCAGCGGGAATGGTTTCCGCAGGTTTACGCCCTTTGCGGTTCTCCTGCTCGGGTGTCGGCGCGGCCGCCGCCCGCTCGAACGGCGTGGCCACATGGGGAGTCGCGCAGGCGGACACCATCAGCGCCGCAGCCAGCGCGAGGCGAGTATTCTCAGGCCGCTGCGTAGATGGAGCGGAACAGGGTCGCGCCGTCGGCGGAGCCCAGCTCGGCCTCGAAGGCGCGGTCAGGGTGGGGCATCATGCCCAGCACATTGCCGCGTGCATTCTGGATGCCCGCGATGTCGGCGACCGAGCCGTTGGGATTGTCGACGTAGCGGAACACGACCTGGCCCTCGCCCTCGAGCCGGGCCAGGGTCTCGGCGTCGGCGTAGTAGTTTCCGTCGCCGTTGCCCTGGGTCATCACCACCTCGCGCTGGCCCTGATAGCCGGAGGTGAACCGAGTCTGGCCGTTGGCGACCGTCAGGCTGATCGGCTTGCAGACGTATTTGAGGCCCGAGTTGCGCAGCAAGGCGCCGGGCAGCAGGCCCGCTTCGCACAGGATTTGGAAGCCGTTGCAGATGCCGACCACGGCAACGCCGTCGTCGGCGGCCTTCTTGACCGCCTGCATGATGGGGGCCTGGGCCGCCATGGCGCCGCAACGCAGATAGTCGCCGTAGGAGAAGCCGCCGGGCAGGACGATCAGGTCCAGGTCGTCCGGCAGTTCGGTCTCGGCGTGCCAGACCATGTGGACCCGCTCGCCGGTCGAGCGTTCGACGGCGACCTTGCAGTCGCGATCGCAGTTGGAACCGGGGAAGACGATGACGGCTGCGCTCATGGGCGGGCGTCTAGCACCTCTCGCGGGCGATGTCAGGCCGTGCGCGACGGACGCCCGGTGCGCCACGCCACGACCCAGATCAGGAAGCCCGCCAGCGACAGGCCGACGCCGACCCAGCCGGTCGAAATCCAGCCCCAGCCGGCCGCCACGGCCATGCCGGCCAGCAGCGGCCCCAGCGCATTGGCGAAGTTGAAGGCCGAGTGGTTCAGCGCCGCGGCCAGGGTCTGGGCGTCGCCGGCCACGTCCATCAGCCGGGTCTGCAGCACCGAGCCCAGGCCGCCGCCGCCGCCGATCAGGAAGACGACGACGAACATGGCCCACAGATGCGGCGCGGCGAAGGGATACAGCGCCAGCGCAAAGGCGCTCCACAGCAGCAGGCCGCCGGCCGCCGGCATGCCGAATCGATCCGCCGCCCAGCCGGCGACGAGATTGCCCGCCACCATGCCCAGGCCGAAAACGGCGAAGACCCAGGGCAGGATTTCGGGACCGGCCCCGGTCACCGCCGTCAGGGTCGAGGCCAGATAGGCGTAGACCGCGAACAGGCCGCCGAAGCCGACGGCGCCGACCCCCAGGGTCAGCCAGACCTGGCCGCGCTTCAAGGCGCCCAGTTCGCGCCACGGCGTGGCGTCGCGGTGAGCCGGGTCGCGCGGGGCGAACAGGGCGATCAGGCTCATGGTCAGGATGGCCAGGCCGGCGACGATGGCGAAGGTCCAGCGCCAGCCGTGGGCCTGGCTGATGGCGTTGACGGCCGGCACGCCTATCACCGTGCCGATGGTCAGCCCCAGCAAGGTGGTCGACACCGCCCGGCTGCGCAGGCGCAGGGGCACCAGAGACGCCGCGACCAGGGCGGCGACGCCGAAATAGGCCCCGTGCGGCACGCCCGACAGGAAGCGGAACACCAGCATCCACTCGTAAGTCGGGGCCAGCGCGCTCAGCCCGTTGCCGACGGCGAACAGGGCCATGAAGCCGATCAGCAGCAGCCAGCGCGGCGCGCGGGCGCCCAGCACCGCCAGGATCGGCGCGCCGACCACCACGCCGGCGGCGTAGGCGCTGATGACGTGGCCGGCAGTCGGCTCATCGACGCCCAGGCCGGCGGCGAAGGCCGGGAGCACGCTCATGGCCGCGAACTCGGTCACGCCGATGGCGAACCCGCCCATGCCCAGCGCCGCCAGCACCAGGGCGATGCAGGCGGGCGAGCGAGATGCGGGCGGGGCGCCGCACTCGACGGGGTCGAGGCAGGAGGAGGCGTCGGCCATGGGCGGCGCTTTCAGACGAGAAATGCGGGAATTGCTGCGCTGCAAAATAGGGCCGCGCGCAAACGCTTCAACCGCCCATCGGCCTGTCGGCGATCAACCTTTGTTTTCGTAGGTGGCCGTGATCGAGGCCTTGGCGAGCGTGTGGAAGTGCAGGTTGAAGCCGTATTTGGCGCCCGAGTCCTCGGACGTCACCTCCAGCTTTTCAGTGTCGACCGCGAAGACGGTGAAGATGTAGCGGTGCGGGCCGTGGCCGGGGGGCGGGGCGGCGCCGCCGAAGCCGGGCTCGCCATAGTCGGTGCGACCCTCGACCGCGCCGGCCGGGACCGGGCCGCCGGACGGGATTTCACTGACGTCGGCGGGAATGTTGGCCACCGTCCAGTGCCAGAAGCCCGAGCCGGTCGGCGCATCGGGGTCATAACAGGTGATGGCGAAGGACTTGGTCCCCTCGGGCGCGCCCGACCACGCGAGATGCGGCGAGGTGTTGCCCTTGGCTTGAACCTGGGCGTCGGGAAGCGTGTCGCCGTCCTTGAAATCGGTCGAGGTCAGGGTGAAGGCCATCAAGTCGCTCCTGCGTGTCTGAGGGGTGAACTCAGCCTAACGCGCGAAGGCGATCAAGGGTTGGCTTCAGTGGCCCTGCGCCTGTTCGGTGAAGGCGCTGTCGTCCATCAGACCGCCCGCCATGGCGGTGGCGAAGACCGCCACGCCGATGACGACGAACAGGGCGACGAACAGCTTCATCAGCCGCTTCATGGCCCTACTCGACCTCGATCCGGTAGGATTCGATGACGGTGTTGGCCAGCAGGGTCTCGGCCATGCGCTTGGCCTCGGCGGCCGGGTCTTCGGCGCCGGTCAGGTCGAACTCGATCAGCTTGCCGACGCGGGCGTTGGCGACGCCGGACCAGCCCAGGCCCTGCAGGGCGCCCTCGACGGCCTTGCCCTGCACGTCCAGAACGCCGGGCTTGAGGAAGACGCGAACCTTGACCCTGGCCATCAGTGCAGTCCCCCCTGGATCACGGTCGGCATGCCCTTCATGATGCCCAGGCGGCGCGCGACCTCGGTGTAGCTCTCGATCACATTGCCCAAGTCGCGACGGAAGCGATCCTTGTCCAGCTTCTCGCCGGTTGTGGCGTCCCACAGTCGGCAGCTGTCGGGGCTGATCTCGTCGGCCAGCAGGACGCGGGCGAAGTCGTTCTCCCAGACGCGGCCGAACTCGATCTTGAAGTCCACCAGGGTGATGCCGACGGCGCCGAACATGCCCGACAGATAGTCGTTCACGCGCACCGTCATGGCCAGCATGTCGTCCAACTCCTGGGTCGAGGCCCAGTTGAAGGCGGTGATGTGCTCCTCGGTGACCATCGGGTCGCCGAGCTCGTCCTTCTTGAGGTAGAATTCGATGATCGAGCGGGGCAGGGGCGTGCCTTCCTCGATGCCCAGACGCTGGCTCATCGAGCCGGCGACGATGTTGCGGCACACCACTTCCAGCGGAATGATCTCGACCTCGCGGATCAGCTGTTCGCGCAGGTTCAGCCGCTTGATGAAGTGGTTGGTCACGCCGATGCCGTTCAGGCGCGACATGATGAATTCGCTGATCTGATTGTTGATGACGCCCTTGCCTTCCAGCGTGGCCTTCTTCTGGGCGTTGAAGGCGGTGGCGTCGTCCTTGAAGTACTGGATCAGGGTGCCGGGCTCGGGTCCTTCGTAAAGGATCTTGGCCTTGCCCTCGTAGAGCTTCTTGCGCTTGGCGTTCATCTTGAGCCCCGGGGGAGCGGTGGGCGCGCCTCCAGAAACAAAAAAAGCGCGGCCGGAGCTGAGGTCCGGGCGGCGCGATCTCGGAATCGGTCGACGCTGAAAAGGATCGCGGCCTTCTTAGCCGAAGGCCGCGCGCGACACAAACGACACGCGAGCCCAAAGGCTTACCGGAGGCTAACGGAACGTGTTGCGTTCGGACGGCAGCGGTCTATAGACGGCGGCGGCGCCAAGACCGGGCGCCGATGCGGAGCCTATGACGCCTATGACCACCTTCGACGATCGGGAAAAGGCCTTCGAAGCCAAATTCGCCCTCGATCAAGAGCAGGAGTTCAAGGCTATCGCGCGCCGGAACAAGATGCTGGGTCTGTGGGCCGCCGAGAAAATGGGTCTGTCGGCCGAGAGCGCCGAGCAGTACGCCAACGCCGTAGTCAGAGCCGATTTCGAGCAGCCGGGCGACGACGACGTGTTCCGCAAGATCGCCGGCGACATCAAGGGCTCGGGCCTGAGCGTGTCCGAGGGCGAAATCCTGTCCAAGATGGACGAGTTCGCCTCCATGGCCCGGGATTCGATCCGCGCCGGCGAGTAGGCGCTTCCCGCCACAACGAATTCTGACAAATGAAAAGGGCCGCACTCGGGGAAGTGCGGCCCTTCTTCCGTTCGCCCTTGGGGGGAAAAGGGGTCCCGGGATTTTGCGTCTCGCGCCCCCTGAAAACTCGTCAGGGGGCGTTTGGTTGCAGACGCGGCTTACGCGGGCATCAGCACCGTATCGATGACGTGAACAACGCCGTTCGACTGGCCGACATCAGCCTGGGTGATGGTCGAGGTTCCGCCGGCGCCGTCGGTGATGGTCCAACGGCCGCCGCCCGCATCGCGCACGGTCAGGGTGTCGCCCTGGACGGTGGTCAGGGTGGCCACGCCGTTGTTGGCCTGGGCCTGGGCGGCGATGTCGGCGGCGGTCAAGCGGCCGGGCACCACGTGATAGGTCAGAATGCCGCGCAGGGCGTCGCGCTGCGCCGGCTGCATCAGGCCTTCACGGGTGTCGGCCGGGATCTTTTCGAAGGCGCCGTTGTCGGGCGCGAAGACGGTGAAGGGGCCCGGACCCTGCAGGGTCTCGACGAGGCCGGCCGCCTGGACCGCGCTGACAAGGGTCGTCAGGTTCGAGGCCTTGGAGGCGTTGGCGACGATGTTGTCGTTGGGGCTCATGGCGGCGCCGCCGACCATGGGATCGGTCGTGGCCGGGGCCATGGCCATGTCGTCGGCCGGCGCGGCGTCCGTGGCGGGCGTCTGGGTGTTGTCGCCGCACGCGGCCAGGGCCAGCAGGGCGGCAGTCGATACGGCGGCGGCGCCGAAGCGGGTGATCTTCATGGCGTGTTTCTCTCCTGTAACGCCGACTTGATCGCGACGTCGCAGCAGTTACCCCTCAGCGCGGAAAAAGATGCATGGCCGCGACAATTGTGATCACGCCGCCGTGACACGACGCCATCTTGCCGGCTCTATTCGGCCCCGAAGACGCGCCGGAACACGGTGTCGACATGTTTGGTGTGGTAGCCGAGATCGAACAGGGCCTCGAGATCGCCGGCAGGGAGAGTGACGCGGTCGTCGGCTTTCAGAAAGTCGATGAAGCGGCCTTCGCCGCGCCAGACCTTCATGGCGTTCTCCTGAACGGCGGCATAGGCGTCCTCGCGCGACACCCCTGCCTGCGTCAGGGCCAGCATGACCCGTTGCGAGAAGACCAGGCCGCCCAGGCGGTCCAGGTTCTTCTGCATGTTCTCGGGATAGATGTTCAGCCGCTCGACCACGCCGGCCAGGCGATGCAGGGCGAAGTCCAGGTGGATGGTGGCGTCCGGCCCGATGCCGCGCTCGACCGACGAGTGGCTGATGTCGCGCTCGTGCCACAGGGCGACATTCTCCATCGCCGGCGTCACGGCCGAACGCACCAGGCGCGCCAGGCCGGTCAGGTTCTCGGTCAGGATCGGGTTGCGCTTGTGCGGCATGGCCGACGAGCCCTTCTGACCCTTGTCGAAAAACTCCTCGGCCTCCAGCACCTCGGTGCGCTGCAGATGGCGGATTTCGGTGGCCAGGCGCTCAATGGACGAAGCCACGACGCCGAGGGCGGCGAAATAGGCGGCGTGCCGGTCGCGCGGAATGACCTGGGTCGAGACCGGCTCGACGGCCAGCCCCATTTTTTCCGCGACATAGTCTTCGACCGCCGGATCGACATTGGCGAAGGTGCCGACGGCGCCGGAGATGGCGCAGGTGGCGATCTCTTCGCGCGCCGTGACCAGGCGGCGACGGGCGCGCTGGAACTCGGCGTGGTAGCCGGCCAGCTTCAGGCCGAAAGTCACCGGTTCGGCGTGGATGCCGTGCGAGCGTCCGACGGTGACGGTGTATTTGTGTTCCTTGGCGCGAGTCTCCAGCGCCGCCAGAACGCGGTCGACGCCGCCCAGCAGCAGGTCGGTGGCGCGCGCCAGCTGGACCGCGAAACAGGTGTCCAGCACGTCCGACGACGTCATGCCCTGGTGCAGGAAGCGGGCTTCCTCGCCCGCCGTCTCCGACACATGGGTCAGGAAGGCGATGACGTCATGCTTGGTGGTGCGCTCGATCTCGTCGATGCGGTCGGCGTCCCACACCACGTCCTTGCCCTTGGACCACAGGGCCTGCGCCGCCTCGGTCGGAATGACGCCCAGTTCGGCCATCTTGGTGGCGGCGTGGGCCTCGATCTCGAACCAGATCGAGTACTTGGTCTCTTGCGACCACAGGGCGACGGCTTCGGGGCGTGAGTAACGACTGATCATGGACGCCGCGTGTCGGTCGTGAGAGCGCACGAGTCAAGGCGAGCCCCACGCTGCGCTGCCGCTGCCGGACAGGCGGCCCCTCGACGGCCGCTTCGGCGCGCGGCACGGCGGCAATCGCTTCTTCCCATCCGTTGAACCTCGCGCCTGCCCATGCGTAATGAGGGCGAAGCTTAGCCGGAGAGCCGCATGTCCTCGATCATCCGTCCCAATCCGCGCCAGCGGACCCGCCGGCTGCTGGTGCTGGTCGCGGCTGTCTTCGCCATCATGGTTCCTGTCGCCCAGAACCTGGCCGGCTGGGGCCTGACCCAGGCCGAGTTCGCCGCCGACGGCGATTCGACCCTGCGCGTGGCGGGCTACGCCTTTTCGATCTGGGGCCTGATCTATCTCGGCATCCTGGCCTACGCCCTCCGACTGATGCTGCCGCAGACCGGCGAAAGTCCGCTGATCAGCCACATGGCGTTTCCGTCCATCGTGGCCTTCTTCGGCATCGGCCTGTGGATCATCGTCGCGGCGCTGAACCTCAAGGTCGCCAGCGTCGGCGTGATCTTCGCCGCGCTTCTAGCCCTGCTGATCCCGCTGCTGCTGGCGTCGCGGGCCATTCGGTCGCTGCCCTTGCGCGACGGCGACCGCCTGTTCCTGGCTTGGCCCCTGGCCGCCCTGGCCGGCTGGCTGACCATCGCCGCGCCGCTGAACCTGCTGACCACCGCCACGGCCCTGGACGCCCTGCCGACGATGCTGTCGCCGACGGCTTGGGCCATTCTGGCCATCGTCGCGGTGGTCCTGGTCGCCCTGGCCGTGACGTGGGCGCTGCGGCTGATGGCCTATCCCCTCCCCATCGCCTGGGGCCTGATCGGCGCCTTTGTGGCCGAACAGGAGCGCAATCCAACGGTCGGCTTCACCGCCCTGGCCGCCGCCGTGTTGCTGATCATCGGCGCGGTCATGCTTGTGTTCCGCCTCCAACGCGGCGTCGACCGCGCCCGCTGAGGCGAGGGGGTCAGACCCCCTCGCCGTCCTCCCCCTCTTCGCCGTCTTCGTTCGTCTTCTGCAGGCGTTCGGCCAGGGCCGAGGCCCCGGCGTCGTCCGCGGCGATCTCGGGCGCGTCGTCGTCTTCGGGCGTGGCGGCGGGGTCGAGGGGCTGATCGGTCATGGCGCGTCTCCTGTTGTCGCCCTCGACAAGCGCGCGCCAGCCCCGATGTTCCACGCCGAGGCTGACAGATCGCCCCGCGACGGCTAGAAGCGCGGCCCATGAGCGCGCCCGAAAAGACCACCGCCGAACTCGCCGCCGAATACGGCCTGGCACCCAATGAGTATCAGGTCCTGCTGGACCGGCTGGGCCGCGAGCCCAACCAGGTCGAACTGGGCGTCTTCTCGGTCATGTGGTCCGAGCACTGCTCCTACAAATCCTCCAAGACACAGCTGATGAAGTTCCCCGTCACGGGTGAGCGCGTCATCTGCGGCCCAGGCGAGAACGCCGGCGTCATCGACATCGACGACGGCGACGCCTGCATCTTCAAGATGGAAAGCCACAACCATCCCTCCTACATCGAGCCCTATCAGGGCGCGGCGACGGGCGTGGGCGGCATCATGCGCGATGTCTTCACCATGGGCGCGCGCCCGGTGGCCCTGCTGAACGCGCTGCGCTTCGGCGATCCCAGCCACGAGAAGTCCAGGCGTCTGGTCAAGGGCGTGGTCGCCGGCATCGGCGGCTACGGCAACTGCGTCGGCGTGCCGACCGTCGCGGGGGAAACGAACTTCCACAAGGGCTACAACGGCAACATCCTGGTCAACGCCATGTGCGTCGGCCTGGCCCGCGCCGACGAGATCTATTACTCGGCCGCGCCGGAAGCCGGTCATGACGTGGTGTACTTCGGCTCCAAGACCGGCCGCGACGGCATCCACGGCGCGACCATGTCCTCGACCGAGTTCGACGACGAATCCGAGTCGAAGCGCCCCACCGTCCAGGTCGGCGACCCCTTCGCCGAAAAGCTGCTGATCGAGGCCACGCTGGAGCTGATGGCGTCGGGCGCCGTGGCCGCCATTCAGGACATGGGCGCGGCGGGCCTGACCTCTTCCTCGGTCGAAATGGCCGGCAAGGGCGGCGTCGGCGTCGAGCTGGACCTGGACAAGGTGCCTCAGCGCGAAACCGGCATGACCGCTTATGAGATGATGCTGTCGGAAAGCCAGGAGCGGATGCTGGCGGTCCTGAAGCCCGGCCGCGAGGCCGACGGCCACCGCATCTTTCAGAAATGGGGCCTGGACTTCGCCGTCATCGGCAAGACCACCGACACCGGCCATCTGGTCCTGAAGCACCACGGCGAAACCGTCTGCGACGTGCCCCTGGCTCCGCTGTTCGACGACGCGCCGCTATACGACCGCCCTTGGGTCCAGCCCGAACTGCATCCGCGCCTCGCGCCCGCCGACGTGCCGGCCCCCGAGAGCTGGGCCGACGCCGTGCTGAACGTCGTCTGCTGCCCCGACATGGCCTCCAAGCGCTGGATCTGGGAGCAGTACGACCGCCACGTCATGGCCGACACCCTGCACGACTCGGCCACCGGGGCCGACGCCGGCATCGTGCGCGTCCACGGCACCGACAAGGGCCTGGCCGTCACCTCGGACTGCACCCCCCGCTATGTCCAGAACGATCCCTACGAGGGCGGCAAGCAGGCCGTGGCCGAGGCCTGGCGCAACCTGACCGCCGTGGGCAGCCGTCCCATCGCCATCACCGACAACCTGAACTTCGGCAATCCGCAGCGCCCCGAGATCATGGGCCAGATCGTCCGCGCCACCGACGGCATGGCCGAGGCCTGCCGGGCGCTGGACTTCCCCGTCGTGAGCGGCAACGTCAGCCTCTATAACGAGACCAACGGCGTCGCCATTCCGCCGACCCCGACGGTCGGCGCCGTGGGCCTGCTGCCCAACTATGACGTGGCGGCCGGTTTCGGCGGCCTGGCCGAGGGCGAGGTCCTGGTCCTGATCGGCGAGACGGTCGGCGAACTGGGCGCCAGCCTGTATCTGCGCGAGCTCCTGGGCCGCGAAGACGGCGCTCCGCCGCCCGTCGACCTGGCCCTGGAGCGCAAGACCGGCGACTTCGTGCGCGGCCTGATCGAGAGCGGCGACCTGACCTGCGTGCACGACCTGTCGGACGGCGGCCTGATCGGCGCGGCCGCCGACATGGCCCTGGCGTCGGACGTCGGCGTCGAGCTGGACGCCACCAGCGCCACCCACGCCCACATCTTCCTCTTTGGCGAGGACCAGGCCCGCTATCTGGTCGGCGTCTCGGACCCGACCGACCTGATCGCCCGCGCCCAGGCCGCCGGCCTGCACGCTTCGGTCGTCGGCCGCGCCGTCGGCCGCGACTTCTCGTCCGGCGAACTGTTCCGCATCCCGCTGGATCATATGCGCGAGATGCACGAAAGCTGGATGCCGAACTGGATCGAAGGATGACCATGCGCCGTCTGTTTCTAGCCACCGCCCTGCCCCTGCTGCTCGTCGCCTGCGACGGCGGCGGCGATCCGGTTCAGCAGGCCCTGCGCGACGCCTCGGCCGAGCGCCAGGCCGCGACGGTCACCGATGGCGAGATTTCCGGCCCGGCCCCGGTCGACCACGCGGCGATGGGGCATGGCTCGGCCGCCGGCCCCACGCCCGGCGACCAGGCCTTCGCGGCCTCTGAGGCTGAAATGCACCGCCTGATGGCCGAAGCCTCGGGCGAGACGGTGGATCAGTCCTACATCGCCAAGATGATCGCCCACCACCAGGGCGCCGTCGCCATGGCCGAGGTCGCCCTGCGCGACAGCCGCGACCCCGAAATCCGCCGCATGGCTCAAGCCGTCATCGACGCCCAGACCCAAGAAATCGCCGAAATGCGCGCCTGGCGTCCGGCCGGCTGATCAGACGACCGGCACCGCCTGGCTAAGGCGGCCGCCTACGCGGATCGGCTCGACGCGGGTGGCCAGGCCCGTCCTGTCGTCTGTCTCGACATAGACGCCGCAGATCGTAGCCGGGCCCGAAGCGGGCGTGTAGCGCCCGCCGGAAATCCGCGTGGTGAAGCGCCGCAGCGGCTCTTCCTTCTCGTTGCCGATGACGCTGTCATAGTCGCAGCAGCCGCCGGCGTCGGTCTGATAGGCCGTGCCGCCCGGCAGGATCTGGCAGTCGGCGGTCGGCACATGGGTGTGAGTGCCCACCACCAGCGACGCCCGGCCGTCGCAGAAGTGGCCCATGGCCATCTTCTCGCTGGTCGCCTCGCAGTGCATGTCCACGATCACGGCGTCGGCCACGGCGCCCAGGGGGGCGGCGGCCAGTTCTCGCTCCACGGCGCCGAACGGATCGTCCATGGGGTCCATGTGCACCCGGCCCAGCACGTTCATGACCAGGACGGTGCGCCCGGAATGGGTCTCGAACAGATTGGCGCCGGCGCCCGGCGCATCCATCAGGCGCGGATAGTTGGCCGGGCGGATCAGGCGCGGCTCGCGCACGATATAGGTCAGGGCCTCGCGCTGGTCCCAGCTGTGGTTGCCCAGCGTCAGGCAGTCGGCGCCGGCCATGAACAGCTCACGCGCCGTATTTTCGGTGATGCCGAATCCACCGGCGGCGTTCTCGGCGTTGACCACCACGAAATCGAGCTTCAGGTCCCGCTTCAGCCCCGGCAGGTGGTCGCTCAGACCATCCCGCCCCGACTTGCCGACCACATCACCGAAAAACGCCAGTCTCATGGGAAGGCGGTATAGCCGGTCTCGGTCAGAACGCCATGCAGGCGGATGTCATGGGGCTCGATCTCCAGCCGCTCGACCTGCTGCCCGGCATAGGCCAGGCCGATGCGGACAATGTGCGGCAAGGCCGCGAAGGTCCGATCATAGTAGCCCCCGCCTTGCCCCAACCGCCCGCCTGAGCCGTCAAAGGCCAGCAGCGGCGTGACGATCAGGTCGGGGATGACCGTGGCCGCCAGCGGCAACGGCGCTGGACAGCCCGCCGCGTCCATCTCCAACGGCTCGCCGGGCGACCAGGCGCGAAACACCATCGCCGCGTCGCGCTCAATCACCACCGGCAGACACAGCATCCGCCCCGTGGCCAGGAGCGCGCGAGCCAGGGGCTGCGGGTCCATCTCCGACCCCATGGCGCGATAAAGGGCCACGCAGGGGCCCTGGGGCAGGTCGCTGGCATGATCCGCCACGCGCTCGCCCGCCAACGGATCCGCCCCCGCCAGCCGCTTTCGCAGGCCGCGCATCTCCGCGCGCAGTTCGGATTTGGAGGTCATGAACGCGATCCGAACGCCGAGCCGCTGGATGCTCGGGTCAAGCCCGAGCATGACGGCGAAATACGGGGCTTCTCCCCCTCAAGCAGCGAGCCGCCGCGCGGCGAGCGATAGGGGAAACAACAAGGTTGGCGGCGCCGCAAGAACCGTGGAGGACTGTTCAATCCTCTCGACCTGGGTAGCCAGGTGGGCGCCGTGTGCCCAGGCCCTCGAGCCCAGTCAGGGACAGCTCCCTTCGAGTGAATTAAGGTCGCGAGGATAAGTCGCCTCCGACGAGAGCCGCAGCAAGACCCGCCATCCGACAAGATAGGCCTTTGCAGGCCCCCGCTCAATGGGCGACGGATGGCGAGTTGCCTACCCGACGCCTGCGGGCGAAAACCTTTCGCGTCAGCAAGTTGGCAGGCCGCGCAACGGAAATATCAATCCCCCCTCCGAGCGCTGATATAATGCGCCCGCCTACCCGCTCACCCTCGCCTGCGCAGCGATGAGCGGAAGTGAGAAGGGGCCGGTTTCACACTATTCAGACTATTCAGACTCTGTTTTTTGTCCCGGCTGTCTGAACCTCACCCGATCAGCACGCGCGCCGCCGCCCGCGCCTCGTCGGTGATCTCCGCGCCCGAAAGCATGCGGGCGATCTCTTCGCGCCGAGCGGCCTCGTCCAGCGTATCGACCGTGGTGTGGGTCTGGCCGTCGCGGTCGGCCTTGCGGACCTTCCAGTGGGCATGGCCGCGCGCCGCCACCTGGGGGCTGTGCGTCACGACCAAGACCTGGGCGCCGCGCGACAGCCGCTCCAGCCGCCCGCCCACGGCCTCGGCCACGGCGCCGCCGACGCCCTGGTCGACCTCGTCGAAGATCATTACTGGCTGACGCTGGTCCTCGCGGCCCGCCAGGGCCGCCTTCATCGCCAGGGCGAAGCGCGCCAGCTCCCCGCCCGAGGCCACGGCGTCCAGCGGGCCGAAGTCCTGGCCCGCGTTGGTGGCGATCTGGAAGCGGGCGGTTTCGACCCCCTGCGGCCCGCGCCGGCCGTCGGCCACAGGCTCCAGCGCCACGCGGAACCGCGCGCGCTCCAGCTTCAGCGGCGCCAGTTCGGCCATCACGGCCTCGGTCAGCCGCTCGGCGGCCGCCTCCCGGCCCGAGCTCAGCATCGCGGCCGCCACATCATAGGCCTCGGTCGCGGCAGCCGTAGCGCGGGCGGCTTCCGACAGAGCGTCTTCGCCGTCCTCGATCAGACGCAGCTGCTCGCGGTAGCGCAGGCGCAGTGCCGGCAGGGCGTCGACCGTTGTGTTCAGCTTGCGGGCGGCGGCGCGCAGGGCGAACAGCCGCTCCTCGGCCTTGTCCAGCCGACCGGGCTCGAAGTCAAAAGCGTCGGCGGCCGCGTCCACGGCGGCGACCGCCTCGGTCGCCTCGACCAGGGCGCGATCCACGGCTTCCGCCGCCGCCGCCAGGCGCACGATCACCGGGTGGTCGGCCTCGGCCCCGGCCTGGACCGCGCGCTGGCGGGCGTGTTCGACAGCCCTAAGCGCGGCGGCCAGCTTCTGGCTCAGCTTGTCGCCGCCCAGCGACTGGCGCGCATCGGCCAGGTCGGCGATGCCCTTTTCGGCGGCGCCCAGAATGGCCCGCTCGCCGGCCAGTTCGGTCTCTTCGTCCTCGCGCGGGTCCAGGTCGTCCAGATCGGCCAGGTTCAGCGCGATCTCCTCGGCGCGAGCGCGGGCGTCGGCCGCCTGGGCCTTCAGCTCGGCCAGCCTCGCCTCCGCCGCCTTCAGCCGCTCGGCCGCCTGGGCCACGCCCTTCAGCTGCGGCTCCAGCCCGCCATAGGCGTCCAGCAAGCCCCGATGGGTCTTCCAGTCCAGCAGGCCCACGGTCTCGTGCTGGCCGTGCACCTCGACCAGTTGCGCCCCGACCTCGCGCAGAACGCCGACGCCGGTCGGCTGATCGTTGACGAAGGCGCGGCTGCGGCCGTCGGCGGACACCACTCGGCGCAGGATCAGGTCCTCGCCCGACCGCACCTCGACGCCGCGCTCGCTCAGCAGTTCGATCAGGGCGGGATCGTCCGGCGCCTCGAACACGGCCGTGGCGGTTCCCTGACGGGCGCCGGCCCGCACGAGGCCCGCATCGCCTCGCCCGCCCAGCGCCAAGCCCAGGGCGTCGAGGATGATCGACTTGCCCGCCCCGGTCTCGCCGGTCAGCACGGTGAGACCACCCTGAACCTCGAGGTCCAGGGCGTCCACCAGCACGATGTCACGGATGAATAGAGCGGTCAGCATGGGGCGCGGTGATTCGAGTACCGGCCCATCCTACTGATGTTCAGCCCGGAAGGATCCGCCGCAGCCAGCTTTCGCGACGGCCGGTCGGAGCCACTTCCGGCGACTGCCCCCGCTGGGTCAGCAGCGCGTAGGCCTCGGCGTACCAGGGGCTGCCCGGATAGTTGTGGCCCAGAACCGCACCGTTGCGCGTCGCCTCTTCGGTCAGGCCCATCATCAGATTGACCTCGACCAGCCGGTACAGGGCCTCGGCCGTGTGCGAGGTGCGCTGGAAGTCCGGATTAGCGATCACGGCCTTGTAGCGGTTCACCGCCGCCAGCGGCTGGTTGGCGCGCTGGTAATAGCGGCCGATGTTCATTTCCTTGCCCGCGAGTTGGTCGTTGACCATGTCGATCTTGACCTGGGCGTCCGTGGCGTAGGAGGTCCCCGGATAGCGCCGGATCACATCGCGCAGGCCCAGAAGCGCAGCTTCGGAAAACGCCTGGTCGCGACCTACGTCGACGATCTGCTCGAAGTTGCAGATCGCCCGCATGTAGAAGGCGTAGGCCGCCGAGGGATTGCCCGGGAAGAGCTGGATGAAGCGATCCGCCGCCGCGATGGCGTCGGTATAGGCGCCGTTCTGATAATGGGCGTAGATCTGCATCATGATCGCCCGCCGCGCCCATTCGGAATAGGGATGCTGGCGCTCGACCTCCTGGAAATAGTCGATGGCGTCGGCCCAGCGCCGCCGCTCCAGCCGCTCGTAGCCGGTGTTGTAGAGAAGCTCGACCGGCCTTTCTTCATAGGCCAGCTTCGCTCGGGTGCGGGAGCCCGAACAGGCCGAAACCCCGATGACGATCATCATGGCCAGAACCGCGACGGAAACAGCGGACTTGGAAGAGCGCAAGCGAGGACCTCGTAAACCTGTCGCCGGGACGCCTCCGACGATGAGCGGCGATCTCTAGCATCGCGGGACGGATCGCGCCAAGGCGATACGAAAACCGCGCCCTGCGGGTTGATGCGCCCCGGATCGCTGCATAAAGAGCGCCGCAGGTGGAGCTCACCGTCATTGGCAGCGATGACGGCGAAAGGATGACCGGCCATGAAACTGCTCGCAGGCAATTCCAACCGGACCCTCGCCCAGGCCATCGCGGACCACCTGGACATGCCCCTGACCCGCGCCCAGGTGAAACGCTTCGCCGACAACGAAGTCTTCGCCATGATCGAAGAGAACGTCCGCGGCGAGGACGTGTTCGTGATCCAGTCGACCTCCTATCCGGCCAACGACAACCTGATGGAGCTGCTGATCATGATGGACGCCCTGGTGCGGGCGTCCGCCAAGCGGATCACGGCAGTCATGCCCTATTACGGCTATGCGCGTCAGGATCGGAAGACGGACGGGCGCACGCCGATCTCGGCCAAGCTGGTGGCCAATCTGGTGACGCGCGCGGGCGCCGACCGCGTTCTGACCATGGACCTTCATGCCGGCCAGATTCAGGGCTTCTTCGACATCCCCACTGACAATCTGGTGGCGACACCGGTGCTGGCCCGCGACGTGCGCGATCACTATCCGCGCGGACAGGAGTTGATGATCGTCTCGCCGGACGTAGGCGGCGTGGTGCGCGCCCGCTCTCTGGCCAAGCGCCTCGACGCCGATCTCGCCATCGTCGACAAACGCCGCCCGCGCGCTGGCGAAAGCGAAGTCATGAACATCATCGGTGATGTGGAGGGCCGCCGCTGCATCCTGTTCGACGACATCGTCGATTCGGGCGGCACCCTGGTGAACGCCGCCAAGGCGCTGATCGACCGCGGCGCCGTGGAGGTGTCGGCCTACATCAGCCACGGCGTCCTGTCCGGCCCCGCCGTCAGCCGGGTCGCGGACGGGCCGTTGAAGGAACTGGTGATCACCGACTCCATCGAGCAGCCTGACGAAGTTTTGAACTGCTCGAAAATCCGCCGTGTTTCAGTGGCTCCGCTGATTGGCGAAGCTATCCGTCGGATCGCGAACGAGGAATCGGTGTCCAAGCTGTTCGATTAATCATCGAATAACCATTCCCCTCGCGATATAAGCGTCTCGATCCAGTGCTCGGCGCGGCCGCGCCGTGTTTACCAATGAGGGACGCCTCCATGCGCCACGAAACGCTGCGCCGCGGTCTGACTGCGGCCGCCTTCGCCGCCGCCGCCCTGCTCGCCGCCTGCTCCACGCCCGAGCCGGAAGCGCCGCCCGCTCCGCCTCCGCCCCCGCCGCCGCCCGCCGTGTCGCTGAACGACAGCGTGGCGCAGGCCGCCTCCATCTACGTCACCTTCATGCGCGAGGCGCGCACCCTGTCGGCGCCGTTCGCCGACGCGGAATCCATCCAGTCCGCGCTGCGCAAGGGCGCCGCTTATGACGCGCCGCAGCTGTCGCGCGGCATGATCGCCTATGGCGCCATCCTGGCCCTGCAGTCGCCCGAGTTCGTGGCTGGCGTGCGCACCTATGCCGCCGATCCGACCCAACGTCAGGAGATCGTCAACCGGATCATCGCCGACCCCGCCTACGCCGCCACCTTCCCCGGCGCAGCCTCAGCCGCAGGCCTGATCTCGGATGTTCTGGGCGGCGACGCCATAGCCATGACGGCCATCGCCGAGGCGATCGAGAATGACGCCTATACGATCCAGGAGCGTAATGACCCCCGCAGGCGCTGGGCCATCACCCCGGTGGCTAATCGCGAGGATCGCCTGGCGCGCGTCAAGGTGCTGTCGGAAGACGACCTGCTGCCCTCGGCCGAGGAATCGGCGCGCCTGTTCGCCGCGGCGCACAGCGGCACGGGCTTGGGCGTGACATCGGCCACGGGCGCCCCGCCCTATACGCCGGCCACAGTTCGTTCGCTGGCCTTAGCGGCTCTGGCGGCGCTTGGCGCAGCCGGCGACAATGCGCGGGTCAACACCGACGCCCTGCAGGTCGAGCTGAACAGCGAATCCTGCCTGACCATGTCCAAGCTGATGCTGTTCCAGTGCCTCGCGGCCTCTCGCCCCAGCTATGAGGACATCTTCTGCGCCGGCCGTCACGTCGCCCGCGACCTGGGAACCTGCGTGGCCCAGGCCGCCGGTCCGGCACCGACCCGTCTGCAGCCGATCAGCGTGACGCTTCCCACCGCCGCCGTGGCGTCCGCCGCCCCGGTCACGCCTGCGCCGGCCGCGAACTGAGCGCGCATCCGGGCGGGGCGGTTGCGCCCCGCCGCCGATGCGTGTAATAGCCCGCGCTCTTGAATTCGAGGGTGAACACCCCGCCGCGCGGGCCCTTTCGTTGGCGCGGCGTTTCTGTTGTTGAGGCGAGCCAGATGGCCGAGATCATTCTGAACGTCGACGTCCGTGACGGCGTGGGCACCGGCGGCGCTCGCGCCGCGCGTCGCGCCGGCATGGTGCCCGGCATCCTGTACGGCGGCGACAAGGCCCCCGTCGCCATCTCCGTCGACGAGAAGGCGTTCCGCAAGAATCTGTACACCGGCAAGCTGCTGGGCCACCTGGTCACGCTGAAATATGGTGACGAGACCCAGCCGGTCATCGCCCGCGACGTGCAGTTCGACCCGGTGTCGGATCGCCCGATGCACTTCGACCTGATGCGCGTCGACGAGAAGCAGACCATCAAGATCGAAGTGCCGGTCCACTTCATCAACCAGGATGAGTGCAAGGCTTTCCGCCAGGGCGGTTCGCTGGAGATCGTACGCCACACCGTCGAAATCTCGGTCCGGGCCGACCACATTCCGGAAGACCTGGTCGTCGATCTCGCCGGCCATAAGCTGGGCGATTCGATCCGCATCTCGGATATCAAGCTGCCCAAGGGCGTCGAGCCGACCATCACAGACCGCGACTTCATGATCGCCTCGATCAAGGTCTCGTCGGCCGCCCTGTCCGAAGCCGCTGATGAAGCCGCCGACGCCGAGGCCGCCGAGGCTGAAGCCGCCGCCGCCGACGAAGTGCCCGCCACCGAGCAGGCCGACGGTGAGGAAGCCGCCGCCGAGGGCGAAAAGTCCGAAGGCTGAGCCGCCTACGGCTGATCGTTTCGAGACGGCCCCTTCCGGCGACGGACGGGGCCGTTTCCTTTTCCGGAAGGGCTCATGATCATCATCGCCGGCCTGGGCAATCCGGGTCCGAAATATCAGAACAACCGCCACAACATCGGTTTCATGGCGGCAGACGCCATCGCCGACCGCTGGCGCTTCGGCGCCGCGCGGGCGAAGTTCCAGTCCGTCGTGGCCGAGGGCGAGGTCCAGACCCCCGCCGGCGCGCAGCGCGTTCTGCTGATGAAGCCCCAGACCTATATGAACGAGAGCGGCCGGGCCGTCGGCGAGGCCGCGCGTTTCTACAAGGTCGATCCGTCGCAGGTCATTGTCTTTCACGACGAGATCGACCTGGCGCCGGGGCGTTTCCGCATGAAGACAGGCGGCGGAGCGGCCGGTCAGAACGGCGTGCGGTCGCTCATAAGCCAGCTTGGGCCTGATTTTCGCCGCGCGCGCATGGGAATCGGCCATCCGGGCGAGAAACACCTTGTCATGCCGCACGTGCTGGGCGACTTCCATAAGGCAGAGCTTGGCTGGCTGGAGGCGATGCTGAACGCCAGCGCCGACGCCCTGCCCTTCGCGGTCGCCGGTGACGACGAGCGCTATCAGGCCGAGGTCATGCGTCTGGCCCCGGCCCCCAAATTCAGCCCGCGCCAGGCCGCGCGCGGCGAATGACGACGAGGAGCCGATCGATGTCCCTGTCCCGTTTCCTGCCTGTCGCCCTGGCCGGCCTGACCCTCTCAGCCTGCGGTCGCGACGCCGCTTCGCCGGCCACCGAGCAGGAGGTCGAAAAGACCGGCGCCGCCGTGGCCGTCACCGAGGCCTGGTGCCGCCCGACGCCCAACGGCGTGGCCGTCGGCGCCTGCTACGTCAGCCTCACGGCGCCGAGGAAGGACCGCCTGGTCGAAGTGCGCTCGCCCGTGAGCGACGACATCCAAATCCACGAGATGCGCACCGAAGGCGGCGTGATGCGGATGGGCATCCTGCCTGACGGACTGGAGCTGCCAGCCGGCCGCACCGTCACCCTGCGCCCCGGCGCCGAACATCTGATGCTGATGGACCTGAGCCAGCCGCTCACGATCGGGGAGGCGGCCGAACTGACCCTGATCTTCCAGAACGCCCCAGATGTCACAGTCCAGGCCGATGTCCGCGAGCCGGTCGCCGCATCGAGCGATCCCGGCGCCTAACGCTCGTCCGAACACTTCGCCGCCACAGCGGCTCCAAGGAACACCATGGCTCTCAAAGTCGCGATCGTCGGCCTGCCCAACGTCGGCAAGTCCACCCTGTTCAACGCCCTGACCAAGACGGCGGCGGCCCAGGCGGCCAACTATCCGTTCTGCACGATCGAGCCGAACACCGGCGACGTGGCCGTGCCCGAGGCGCGGCTGAACGTGCTGGCCGAGATCGCCGGATCGAAGGAGATCATCCCCGCTCGCATCACCTTCGTGGACGTGGCCGGCCTGGTGCGCGGCGCTTCCAGGGGCGAGGGCCTGGGCAACCAGTTCCTGGCCAACATCCGCGACTGCGACGCCGTGGCCTTCGTCGCCCGCTGCTTCGTCGATGACGACATCACTCACGTCGAGAACCGGATCGATCCGATCGCCGACCTCGAGATCATCGAGACCGAGCTGATGCTGGCCGACCTCGAGAGCTTGGAGCGTCGCCGCGTTCAGACCGAGAAGCGCGCCAAGGGCGGCGACAAGGAAAGCCAGCTGAACCTGAAGCTGATCGACCTAGCCCTGGCCCAGCTGAGCGCCGGCAAGCCCGCGCGTCTGGCCGAGGTGTCCAAGGAAGACCGCAAGGCGTGGGATATGCTGCAACTGCTGACCGCCCTACCCGCCCTCTATGTCGCTAACGTCGAGGAGGCCTCGGCCGACAAGGGCAACGAACTGTCGGCTCAAGTGGCGGAACGCGCCAAGGCCGACAACGCTGAGACGGTCGTCATTTCGGCTCAGATCGAATCCGAGATCGCCGTGCTGGACGACGCCGAGCAGGCCGAGTTCCTGGAGACCCTGGGCTTGGAGGAGCCCGGCCTGAACCGTCTGATCCGCGGCGCCTACAGCCTGCTGGGCCTGCAGACCTATTTCACGGTCGGCCCCAAGGAAGCCCGCGCCTGGACCATTCCCGTGGGCGCCACCGCCCCCCAGGCGGCCGGCGTGATCCACACGGATTTCGAGAAGGGCTTCATCCGCGCCGAGACCATCGCCTACGACGACTATGTCGCTCTGAAGGGCGAGAGCGGCGCCAAGGCCGCCGGCAAGATGCGCGCTGAAGGCAAGCCTTACGTCGTCAAGGACGGCGACGTCATGCACTTCCTGTTCAACACCTGATCAACGGTCCGGTGCGGCGCTCACGCGGGGGGTGTCGGCCAGGGTGGTGCAGCGGGTCAGGGCGACCTGGGCGCGGCCTCGATCCAGATAGGTCAAGGTCATGACCTGGTCGTTTACGACCATGCGTACGCGTTCGTTCGAAGTCATGCCCTCGGCCACGCAAGCCAGGGCGGCCTCATAGCCTCCGTCGCGCTGATCGATGCGGGTGATGTCGCAGGCGTTTTCATAGCCCTCGAACCGGGTTGTGGTGATGTTGATCGGCTGCTGGTCGCCACGCGGCGCGGCGCACCATTCGACGTTCGCCGCCCATCGTCCGACGAAGTTGGCCGGCCCCGCTCCGGGAAGATTGGCCGCCACCGTCGAAGGGCCGGCGGAAGGCCCGGCCGGACCGGGGGCGGCGGGCGACACGGTCGAGGGGGCGTCGCCATCGCCGCAGGCGCCGAGGCCGAGCATCACGGCCAGTGCGATTGCATGAGGTCTCATCCCGACTGAACGCCGCGTCCCGATTTGAGTTCAGGCTGGCCGCTGCGCATAGCCCAGGCGCTGGTTCAGCCGGTCGATCAGGTCGATGGCCGTCTCGGCCACCACGGAGCCGGGCGGATAGACCGCCGCCACGCCCGCGTCGAGCAGGGGCTGAACGTCGGCGGGCGGAATGACGCCGCCGACCACCACCATAATGTCCTCTCGGCCCAGCTTCTTCAGCTCGGCCATCAGGGCGGGCGCCAGGGTCAGGTGACCCGCCGCCAGGGACGAGGCGCCCACGGCGTGGACGTTCTTCTCGACCGCCTCGCGCGCGGCCTCCTCAGGCGTCTGGAACAGGGCGCCGGCGGTCGCCTCCAGACCCAGGTCGCCATAGGCCGTGGCGATCACCTTCTGGCCCCGATCGTGGCCGTCCTGGCCCAGTTTGGCGATCAGGATGCGGGGCGGGCCGCCGTCGTTCTCGACAAAGGCGGCGACCATGTCGCGGGCCCGCGACACGCGCGGATCGGCCCCCGCCTCGCGGCCATAGACGCCGGATACCGTCTTCACCGTCGCCACATGGCGGCCAAAGGCGGCCTCCAGCGCATCCGAGATCTCGCCCACCGTGGCCTTGGCCCGCGCCGCCTCGATGGCCAGCTGCAACAGGTTGGCGTCGCCTTTCGCGCCCTCGGTCAGGGCGTTCAGCGCAGCTTGCGTCGCCGCCTCGTCGCGCTCGGCCCGCAGCCGCTTCAGCTTGTCGATCTGGGCGGCCAGAACGGCGGCGTTGTCGACCTTCAGCACCGGAATGTCGTCGGCCTGGTCGTTGATGTAGCGGTTGACGCCCACGACCGTCTGCTGACCAGTGTCTATGCGGGCCTGGGTCTTGGCCGCAGCCTCTTCGATGCGCAGCTTGGGTATGCCGGCCTCGATGGCCTTGGCCATGCCGCCCAACCGATCCACCTCGGCCATGTGGGCGCGCGCGCGCTCGGCCAGGTCGTGGGTCAGACGCTCGACGTAGTGGCTGCCGCCCCACGGGTCGATGACGCGCGTCAGGCCGGTTTCCTGCTGCAACAGGATCTGGGTGTTGCGGGCGATGCGGGCCGAGAAGTCGGTGGGCAGCGCCAGGGCCTCGTCCAGCGAGTTGGTGTGCAGGCTTTGCGTCTGGCCGCCCGCGGCCGCCATGGCTTCGACCATGGTGCGCGACACGTTGTTGAACACATCCTGGGCCGCCAGGGACCAGCCAGAGGTCTGGCAGTGCGCGCGCAGAGACAGGCTGCGCGGGTCCGACGGTGCGAACCGCTCGGCCACCTTCTCGGCCCACAGAAGGCGGCCGGCGCGCATCTTGGCCACCTCCATGAAGTAGTTCATGCCGATGGCCCAGAAGAAGCTGAGACGCGGCGCGAACCGGTCCACCGTCATGCCGGCGTCCACGCCCGCCTGAATGTACTCCAGCCCGTCCGCCAGGGTGTAGGCCAACTCCAAGTCCGCCGAGGCCCCCGCCTCCTGCATGTGGTAGCCGCTGATGGAGATGGAGTTGAAGCGCGGCGCGTGCTCGGCCGTCCAGGCGAAGATGTCCGAGATGATCCGCATCGAAGACAGAGGCGGATAGATGTAGGTGTTGCGGACCATGAACTCTTTGAGGATGTCGTTCTGGATGGTCCCGGTCAGCTGGGCCGGCGCCACACCCTGCTCCTCGGCCGCGACGACGTAGAGCGCCAGCACCGGCAGGACGGCGCCGTTCATCGTCATGGACACCGACATCTGATCCAGCGGAATGCCGTCGAACAGCGTGCGCATGTCGTAGATGCTGTCGATGGCGACGCCCGCCATGCCCACGTCGCCCGGCACGCGCGGGTGATCCGAATCGTAGCCGCGGTGCGTAGCCAGGTCGAAGGCGATCGACAGCCCCTTCTGACCCGCCGCCAGATTGCGGCGATAGAAGGCGTTGGACTCCTCGGCCGTCGAAAAGCCGGCGTACTGGCGGATGGTCCACGGGTTGGACGCATACATGGTCGGATACGGCCCGCGCATGTAGGGCGCGAAGCCCGGCAGGCCGTGGATCGCCTCGATGCCCTCAAGGGCGTCGGGACCATAGGCGGTCTGGATCGACAGGCCCTCGGGCGTCAGCCAGGGGTCGCGCGCCGGACCTGACGCCGTGGCGGAAAGGTCGAGCGGCAGTTTGGCGAAATCAGGCGTTTTCATCGGCCGGCCTCCGCCTGGACTTCAAAGGGTTCGGCGAGCCGGACCGGGGTCAGGGCGCCCGGGGCGGTCTCGATCGCTTGCACAGAGGTCTCGACCGAAATCGGCCGCGGGTCGGGGTCGACGAATTGGGTGACGCCGATAATCTGGGCGGCGCCGTCCTTCAGCGCCGCTTCGGCCTGGGCGCGGGCGCGGGCGACGCGGGGCTGGATCAGGCCGGCCTTGAGGGTTTCGACCACGCCGCCTTCGGATTCGATCCATTGGAACTCGGCCCAGGCGGCCTGGGCCAGGTCGCGGGTGCGGTGATCCAGAAACCAGCTGCCTGCGGCCGGGTCGTCGACGCGGCCCAGGTTGGCTTCCTCCATCAGGACCAGCTGCGTGTTGCGGGCCTGGCGCCGCGCGAAGGCGTCGGGGCGGCCCTTCGCGCGGGTGAAGCCGTCCAGGACGACGGCATCGGCGCCCCCTGCCCCGCCCGCGAAACCTGCGGCGGTCAGGCGCAGCAGATTGGGCCAAGGATCGCGGCGGCTGAGCATGCGGCGTGACGAGCGCGCCTCGATCACGGCGGGCGTCTCCGCCCCGAAGGCGCGGCTGACGTTGGCCCACAGCAGGCGCAGCGCCCGCAACGCGCACAGGCTGTCAAAATACTGCTGATCCACCGCCAGGCCCAAGACGACGCCGTTCAGCGCACGGTCGCGGTCCAGCCCGGCCTCCATGCCCACGCGGACGTAGCTGGCGGCGGACGCCAGAGCGAAGGCCAGGGACTGAGCCAGCGAACCGCCGGCTTCGTGCGCCACCTGGCCGGACGCCAGGAAGAACCGCGCTTCGGGATAGGCCCCGGCGTGGCGCGCGGCGGTGTTGGCCGCCAGCGTCACGTGATCCTCGATCGGGCGCGGCGAGGCGCCGGCCCGCGCGAAGGCGGAGATGGGGTCCATGTGGAACAGCAGCTGCGCGCGCGGCGAGCCCTTGGCCACGACCGCCAGGGCATTGGCCGCATCCGGCCCGTCGATGCCGGCGTCCAGCGCGACCGGGGCCAGCTCCAGCGCCACACCGTCCAGCGCCCGGCCCAGCGGTTCCGGATCGGCCAGAACTGCGCCCGAGATCAGCAGGCTGGCGGCGCCGTTCTGAAGTTCAGTCAGGGCCGCCGCGTTGACGGCGGCGGGGTCGTCGCCCTCGACCGTCGCGCGCAAGTCCCAGGCGCGGCCCTCGGCATCCGAAGCGCGCGGCGCGGACAGTGCGCCGCCGCCATTGGCCGGGGAATACAGCGGCCGGATCGCCAGACCGTCGGCGTCCAGATGCACCAAGCCTTCCAGCGGCCGGCCCTTCAGCGCCTTTTCAGCCTCGACGCGCCAGTCGGCCGGGGTCGGGGTGGGAAAGGTCTGAGGCATCGGGTCTCCACGGGGCGTTTGGACCCCGCATATGGGCCAGCGACGCCCTGCCCGTCCAGCCCGCCGGTCGGGCGACGGCCTTTGCCGGCCGACGCCCGGTGGTCTCGATCAGGCCGCCTGCTTCTGACCGGCGAACCTGCCGTAGAAGGTTTCGCCCTTGGCGGCCATGTCGCGCAGCAGCTGCGGCGGGCTGAAGCGCTCGCCGTATTTGGCGGCATAGGCGTCGGCCTGTTCGACGAAGGCCTTGAGGCCGATCTGGTCGATCATGGTGATCGGGCCGCCGGTCCAGGGCGCGAAGCCCCAGGCCAGGATGGCGCCCACATCGGCCTCGCGCGGATCGTCAATCACGCCCTCTTCCCAGCAGCGCGCGACCTCGACCGCCTGGCGGTACAGGAGGCGGCGCTTCTGGTCCTCGACCAGTTCGGGCGTCGAGTCGTTGATGGTGACTGGCGCCAGTTCCGACAGACCCTTCCACAGCGTCTTGGGCTTGGTGTCATAGTCGTAGAAGCCCTTGCCGTTCTTGCGGCCGTAACGGCCCAGTTCTTCGACCATTTTCTCGACGATCTGCGCGCCGGGCAGCGGCACATAGGCGTCGCCCAGGTCGGCCTTGGTCTGTTTCGACACCTTGACCGAGAGGTCCAGCGCCACGTCGTCGTGCATTTCCAGCGGACCGCGCGGCATGCCGGTGGCGCGGCCGATGTTGTCGATCAGGGCGGGGGCGTAGCCCTCCTCCAGCATCGCCAGACCCTCGGCGACATAGGTGGCGAAGCAGCGCGAGGTGTAGAAGCCGCGGCCGTCGTTGACGACGATCGGCGTCTTGCGGATCTTCATGACGTAGTCCAGCGACTTGGCGAGCGCCGCCGGGCCGGTCTTTTCGCCCATGATGATCTCGACCAGCATCATCTTGTCGACCGGCGAGAAGAAATGGATGCCGATGAAGTCCTCGGGCCGCACCGACGCCTCGGACAGGCCCGAGATCGGCAGGGTCGAGGTGTTGGAGCCGAACACGGCGCCCGGCGCCAGCTGGGCCTCGGCGCGCTTGGTCACCTCGGCCTTGATCTCGCGGTTTTCGAACACCGCCTCGATCACCAGGTCGGAACCCTTGATCAGGTCATAGTCGGTGGTCGCCGTGATGGAGCCGAGCAGGGCGTCGTACTTGTCCTGGGTCAGCTGACCGCGCGAGAGGCGCTTCTTCAGCAGTTCCTCGACATGGGCCTTGCCCTTGTCGGCCGCCTCCTGGTCGCGGTCGATCAGGATGGTCTCGATCCCGGCCATGGCCTGCACATAGGCGATGCCCGCGCCCATCATGCCGGCGCCCAGCACAGCGACCTTCTTGGGATCGGACTTGGGCTGATCGGCCGGACGCACCGCGCCCTTGTCCAGCTCCTGTTTCGACAGGAACAGCGAGCGGATCATCCCTTGAGCCTGCGGCGTCATGAGGGTCTTGATGAAGTAGCGCGTCTCGATGCGCAGCGCCGCGTCCATCGGCACCTGCACGCCTTCGTAGACGGCCTTCATCAGGTTGGTGACGGCGGGATAGTTGCCGTAGCTCTGCTTCCTGACCATGGCGTTGCCGACCAGGAAGTTCTGGATGCCGGCCGGGTGATAGGGGCCGCCGCCGGGCAGTTTGAAGCTCTTCTCGTCCCACGGCTGGACGGCCTTTCCGCCGCCCTTGATCCAGGCCTTGGCGGCCTCGACCGACTGGCCCTTCTCGACCACCTCATGGACGATGCCCGCGCCCTTGGCGTCGTTGGGGCGGAAGGACTTGCCCTCGCTCATGGCCATCATGGCCGCCTGCACGCCGACCAGGCGCGTCAGGCGCTGGGTGCCGCCGCCGCCGGGGAACAGGCCGACCTTGATCTCGGGCAGGCCCAGTTGGATCTTGTTGTCGTTCTCGACCACGCGGTAGTGGCAGGCCAGCGTCAGCTCCAGCCCGCCGCCCAGGGCCAGGCCGTTGATGGCGGCCGCCACCGGCTTGCCGCAGGTCTCGAGAGCGCGCAGGGCGCCGTTCAGCCGCCAGCCCGCGTCATAGGCCGCCTGCAGATCCGAGCCGCCCAGCATGCCCGAAGCCATGTCGCCCAGGTCCGCTCCGGCGCAGAAGCCCGAAGTCTTGCCCGAGGTCAGCACCGCGCCCTTGATGGCGTCGTCGGTCTTCACCCGTTCGACCCATTCTGGGATCTCGGCCATGACCTTGCCGGTAAGGGTGTTCATCGAGCGGCCCGGCACATCGAAGATGATGAGCGCAATGCCGTCGGCGTCGACGTCGATCTTGAAGTTTTCCATAGTCAGTTCCCTCGGATCAGACGCGTTCGATGACGGTGGCGGTGCCCATGCCGCCGCCGATGCACAGGGTGATCAGGGCGGTTTCCTTGTTCGAGCGCTCAAGCTCGTCCAGAACCACGCCGGTGATCATGGCGCCGGTGGCGCCCAGCGGGTGGCCCATGGCGATGGCGCCGCCGCAGACGTTGATCTGGTCATGCGGGATGTCCAGCGCCTGCATGAAGCGCAGCACGACGGCGGCGAAAGCCTCGTTTAGCTCCCACAGGTCGATGTCGGACTTGGCCATGCCCAGCCGGCCCAGCAGCTTGTTGGCCACGAACTCGGGGCCCGTCAGCATGATCGACGGCTCCGAGCCGATCGAGGCGGCGCCCCGGATCTTGGCGCGCGGCTTCAGGCCCAGGGCCTTTCCGGCCTCCAGCGTGCCGATGAGCACGCCGGCCGAACCGTCCACGATGCCCGAGCTGTTGCCCGGCGTGTGCACGTGGTTGACGCGCTCAACCTCGGGGTAGCGCTGCTGGATCACCGCGTCGAAGGCCATCTCGCCCATCATGGCGAAGGACGGGTTCAGCGCGCCCAGGGTCTGCATGTCGGTGTTGGGGCGGATGGTCTCGTCGCGGTCCAGCTGGACCAGGCCCAGCTGGTTCTTGACCGGAACGACCGATTTCGAGAACCGGCCCTCTTCCCAGGACCGGGCCGAACGCTTGTGACTCTCGACCGAATAGGCGTCCACGTCGTCGCGGCTGAAGCCCCATTTGGAGGCGATCATGTCGGCCGACACGCCCTGCGGCACGAAATAGGTCGGGAAGGCCGAGGACGGATCGACCGGCCAGGCGCCGCCATCGCTGCCCATCGGCACCCGGCTCATCGCCTCGACGCCGCCGCCGACGGCGAACTCGGCCTCGCCGGACTTCACCTTGGCTGCCGCCATGTTCACGGCTTCCAGGCCCGAGGCGCAGAAGCGGTTGATCTGGACGCCCGCCGTGGTCTGGGCCCAGCCGGCGTTCAGCACGGCGGTGCGGGCGATGTCGGCGCCCTGTTCGCCCACGGGCGAAACGCAGCCCAGGATGACGTCGTCGACTTTGGAGGTATCCAGATTGTTGCGCTCGCGCAGCGCCTCCAGCACCTGCGAGGCCAGGCTCAGCGCCGTGATCTCGTGCAGGCTGCCGTCCTTCTTGCCCTTGCCGCGGGGCGTGCGAACTGCGTCGAAGATATAGGCGTCGGCCATGGGCGTCTCACTGGCTGAGGCCCCCAGGTTCGATCCGTCAGCCGTCGCGCGTCAGGCAGGCCATGGGGGGCGAGTGCGGAATAGAAACTCGCCCGCCAAAAACCCTACGTTTACGTCAACGTCAAGTAAGAAGCGCGTCAGCGGGGGCGGTCTTCGATCCGCGAAGGCGCCTCGTTGATCCGGCAGGCGAAGTCCCGCGCTGCATAACCCGTGCTGGCCCCCGTCGGCGTGAGAGCGCCTCGGCGAGCTTGGCAATCCGCTTCGAGACGATCCAACTCGGCTTGATACCGGTTAGTCGCACCGGCTCCTGCGCAGGCGCTTAAGAGTAGGCCTGCCGCCAGGGACGTCGACAGCAACAACAAGCGATTCATCAGCAAAATTCCTTGATCCAGTCGCTTCAACGCGCGGCGAGGCGAACCAGTTTGCCGTCTCTCTCATCCGTGATCACCCAGACCGCCCCGTCGGATCCGACCTTCACGTCTCGAATGCGTTCGCCCAAATCGGTCAGCAGCCTCTCCTCACCCGTGACGCGGCCATCTTCGATCACCAGTCGCGAGACGTGCTTGTCCTTCAACTGCGCCACCAGCAGGTTCCCGTTCCAGCCAGGGAACATCTAGCCCTCGTAGAAGGCGGCGTTGCCGGGGGCCGGCGAGGGGTCCCAGTAATACACCGGCTGCTCCGTCCCCTCGCGCGCCGTAACGGCCTCGGGAATGGCCTGACCGCTGTACTCGACGCCGTAGGCGACTTCGGGCCAGCCGTAGTTCTTGCCGGCCTCGGTCAGATTGACCTCGTCGCCGCCGCGCGTGCCGTGCTCAACCGTATAGAGCGCGCCCGTGTTCGGCTGGATCGCCGCGCCCTGGACGTTGCGGTGGCCCAACGACCAGATCTCGGGCAAGGCGCCCTGCTGATTGACGAAGGGATTGTCAGCCGGAACCGAGCCGTCGGCGTTGATGCGGATCACCTTGCCCATGTGCGAGCCCAGGTCCTGCGCCTGGGGCCGCATCGGCCGGTCAGACCGCTCGCCCAGAGTGATGAACAGGTGGCCGTCGCGGCCGAACGCAAGGGCCGAGCCGAAATGCTTGTCGCCGTCATAGGTCGGCTGAGCGCGGAAGATGACCTGGGCGTTCTCAACCGAACGGCCGTCGTCGGCCAGGCGGCCGCGCGCCACCGCCGTGCCGTTGCCGCCGTCGCGCGGCTCGGCGTAGCTCCAGTAGATCAGCCGATCCTGGGCGAAGGTCGGTCCGACGATCACGTCCAGCAGGCCGCCCTGGCCCCGCGCATCGACGCGCGGCAGGCCGGTGATCGGCTCGCCGATGTTGCCCTCTGCGGTGATGATGCGCAGGCGGCCGGGACGCTCGGTGACCAGCCAGCGGCCGTCAGGCAGCAGGGCCAGACCCCAGGGATGCTCCAGCCCCTCGGCCACGACCGAATGGCTCATGGCCTGCTGCGTCGTGACGCCGGGCGCGCGGGTCTGTCCCTCGAAGGCCGGAGTCTGGCCGGTCCCTTGCGCCGCGCGCGTTTCAACGGGCTGACCGGGCTGGGCGGCCTGCTGGGTCTCGCCGTTGGCGCCGCAGGCGGCGGCCAGAACGAGCAGGGAGGCGGAAGCGGCGGCGATCATCGGGCGCATGGCGATCCTTCGTAGGCGGAAAATGGGAAGTCGATCCGACAACACATAAGGCCACGCTAGCGTTGCGCACGCGCGGCGTCACGTCGCGCCGCAAAGGCCCCTTGAATGCGACCGCCTGCGACGATATAGGCACGCCCTCCCGCGCGATCCCCTGATCGCGAGCGCCGGGGCTGGGTAGCTCAGATGGTTAGAGCGGTGGATTCATAACCCACAGGTCGGCGGTTCGATCCCGCCCCCAGCCACCATCGCCCATCCCCATCGAGGGACGGCGTATTCATTCCGCGATCGCTCGTCTTCGATGCGCTCAAGGGCCTGAACCTCGAGCACCCCGTTGCGCTTTCGCCTCGGCAGGCGATCTGAAACCTCGTCCCCTGCCAGGCGTTAAAGCCAAGGTTCAGTCCTGCTTCTCGGAGAGCGCTCCATGATCCGTTTCGCCCGTCCTGCCGCCGTCGCCTTGTCGGGTGTGGTGCTGTTCGCCGCTGCGGCCTGCACCGAAACCGAGCAGAACCAGGCCGAGGCTGAAGCTCGAGCGGCGGGAGATCAGGCCCAGGAGGCCGCCGCCAAGGCCGGCGAAGTGGTCGAGGCCGGCGCCATGAAGGCGGCTCGGGCGGTCGAGCGCGGCGCCGGCGACGTGGCCGCTCGTCTTGAGCGGAACCAGGCCGAGGCCGCCGCCGAGGGCCGCGAGGGCGCCATTGATCCGGCCACGGACCAGCGCGTCCGCTAGGCCAAGGCGGTTTCGTCCAGCAGAGCCTGGACGAGGCTCTTGGCTTCGTCGCCCGACCAGTCGGCCTCCCCGACCTTCAACGCCCTGGTTCGCCCCAGCCGGTCTATCAGCACTGTCTGGGGCATCTTCCCGCCTGCGCCGAAGGCGAAGGGCAGGCGGAAGTTCGGCTCGGCGTAATATGATAGAGGCGGGTTTTCGCCGATGAAGGCGCGGGCCTGGGTCGTCGCCGTGTCGCCGACATCGACGCTGACCGGCACGACCTGGACGTCGGCATTGTCTGCGAAGTGGCGGGCCAGTGCGGCCAGCGTCGGCATCTCCAGCCGGCACGGCGCGCACCAGGTGGCCCAGAGATTCAGCACCACCACCTTGCCCGCGAAATCGGCGATGCGGACCTCGCGACCGTCGGCGTCCAGGAAGGGGATGTCGGGCGCCGGCGCCGAATCCGGGATCTCAAGCCCGCCCAGGGCGCGACGGTTCAGGCCGCCTTGACGGTTGTCGCCGCCGCCGCACGCCGCTAGGGCAAGGGCCAGGCCGCCGCCGGCGGTCATCGCCAACGCCCGCCGCCTCGAGAGTTCCGTCATGAATTCGCGTCCTGATGCCGATGCGGCGACTAACGCCCCCGCGAACAGCGCGGGTCAAGACATGTGGGGCGGACGCTTTTCGTCGCGGCCGGCCGACATCATGCAGGCCATCAACGTCTCGATCGGCGTGGATCGGCGGCTGTGGGCCCAGGACCTGGCCGGCTCGCGCGCCCACTGCCGCATGCTGATCCAGCAGGGCATCGTCTCCGCCGCCGACGGCGAGGCCATCCTGAAGGGACTGGATCAGGTCCAGGCGGAGATCGAAGGCGGGACCTTCCCCTTCCGCGACCAGTTCGAAGACATCCACATGAACGTGGAGGCGCGCCTGTCGGAGCTGATCGGCGAGCCGTCGGGCCGCCTGCACACCGCGCGCAGCCGCAACGACCAAGTCGCCACCGACTTCCGCCTGTGGGTGCGCGACGCCTGCGACCGCACGGTCGCCCAGCTGCAGGCCCTGCAGTCGGTCCTGCTGGACCGGGCCGAACAGCACGCGGGCGACCTGATGCCCGGCTTCACCCATCTTCAGACCGCCCAGCCGGTGACGCTGGGCCATCACCTGATGGCCTATGTCGAGATGTTCGGCCGCGACGCGGGTCGCTTCGCCGATGCCCGCACGCGCATGAACGAAAGCCCTCTGGGCGCCGCGGCGCTGGCCGGCTCGCCGTTTCCGATCGATCGCCAGATGACGGCGGCCGAGTTGGGCTTCGACCGGCCGATGGGCAATTCGCTGGACGCCGTGTCGGATCGCGACTTCGCGCTGGAGAGCCTGGCCGCCGCCTCGATCTGCGCCGGCCACCTGTCGCGTTTCGCCGAAGAGATCGTGGTGTGGATGACGCCCATGTTCGGCTTCGCCAGCCTGCCCGACGACCTGACCACCGGCTCGTCCATCATGCCGCAGAAGCGCAACCCCGACGCCGCCGAACTGGTGCGCGCCAAGACGGGGCGGGTGCTGGGGGCGTTCGTCGCCCTGTCGACTGTCATGAAGGGCCTGCCGCTGGCCTATTCCAAGGACATGCAGGAGGACAAGCCGCCAGTGTTCGAGGCGTTCGATGCGCTGGACCTGGCGCTGAAAGCCATGACCGCCATGGTCCGTGCGCTGCGTCCCGACACGGGGCGCATGGCGGCGGCGGCCGGCGCGGGCTTCTCGACAGCCACAGACCTGGCCGACTGGCTGGTGCGCGAGCTGAACCTGCCGTTCCGTCGGGCGCACCACGTCACGGGCGCGGCGGTCAAGCGGGCCGAGGCTCTGGGCGTCGGCTTGGCCGATTTGTCGCTGGCGGAACTGCAATCGCTTGAACCGGGCGTGACCGAAGCGGTTTACAAGGTGCTGAGCCCCGAGGCTTCCTGCGCCAGCCGCCAGAGTTTCGGCGGCACGGCGCCGGACCAGGTCCGGGCCCGCATCGCATCCTGGAGAGAGCGCCTGTGAAAAAGTTCCTGATCCTCGCCGGCGCCGCCGCGCTTTTGTCCACTGCCGCCTGCGGCCGCATGGCCGATCTGGAGAGCCCGCGCGAGACCGAGCGCGCGCCGCGCGACGCCAACGCCCCAGCCCTTCCCGATCCCGCGACCGTCAACCGCCCGTCCAGCCAGCTGCCGATCGACGGCGGCCCGCCCAACCTGATCGGCGGCACCGCCGCCGGCCGCGAACAGCCGCGCTAGGGCGAAGCCGACCTTGCATCACTTCGACGTTCGGGACGGCGCCCTGCACGCCGAGGGCGTTTCGCTCGAGACGATCGCGGCCGAGGTCGGCACGCCGGTCTATGTCTATTCGGCCGCGACGCTGCGCCGTCACTACGGGCTGCTGCGCGACGCCTGCGACGCCTATCGAGGCGCGCTGGGCGACGCCCTGATCGCCTTTGCGGTCAAAGCCAACTCCAACCTGTCGGTGCTGGCGACCCTGGCGCGCCTGGGCTGCGGCGCCGACACGGTGTCGGAGGGCGAGATCCGCCGCGCCCTGGCCGCGGGCGTGCCGGCCGAACGCATCATCTTCTCGGGCGTGGGCAAGACCGATGCGGAGCTGGCCTTCGCTATCCAGGCCGGCGTGCGCCAGATCAATCTGGAGTCGGGCGCCGAGCTGGACCGCCTGATCGCCGTGGCCGCCTCGCTTAAGGCGCTGCCCGAGGTGGCCGTGCGGGTCAATCCCGACGTCGGCGCCGGCGGTCACGCCAAGATCACCACGGGCGGAAAGGGCGACAAGTTCGGCGTGCCGGTTCAGGAGGCGATGGACCTCTACGCCCGCGCCTCGGCCTCGCCGCACGTTCGGCCGGTGGGCCTGGCCTGTCACATCGGCAGCCAGATCACGACGCTGGAGCCGCTGCGCGCCGCCTTCCAGGTGCTGCGCGACATGACCGAGCGTCTGCGCGGCCAGGGTCTGGAGGTCACGCGCCTCGATCTGGGCGGCGGCCTGGGCGTGCCCTATTACGGCGACGCCGCCACGCCCGCGCCGGCCGATTATGTCGCCATGGTCGCCGGGGTGCTGGACGGCCTGGAGGTCGAGGCCGCCTTCGAGCCCGGCCGTCTGCTGGCCGCCAACGCCGGGGTCCTGGTCAGCCGCGTGATCCAGGTGACGGAGCGGACGGACGGCCGTCGCTTCCTGGTGCTGGACGCGGCCATGAACGATCTGATGCGGCCCGCTCTGTACGACGCCTTCCATGCGCTGGAGCCGGTGCGCGCCCGCGCGGGAGAGGCCGCGCCGCACGACATCGTCGGCCCGGTCTGCGAGACCGGCGACACCTTCGCGCGCGACCGCGACCTGCCGCCCTTCCAGGCCGGCGACCTGGCCGTCTTCATGAGCGCCGGCGCCTATGGGGCGGTCATGGCCAGCGAATACAACACGCGGCCGCTGGTCCCCGAGGTGCTGGTTGACGGCGAGCGCTGGGCCGTGGTGCGCCCGCGTCCCAGCTACGACGCCATCCTGGCGCGCGAGCCGTTGGCCGACTGGCTCTGACGCCAAAGAAGAGGCCGGCCGGAGCGAACTCCGACCGGCCCTTCCGTGCCCCCAAGGTCGCCCCTGGTTATTGAGCCGCAGGCGTCGCGGGCGCGGCCGCGGCCGGAGCGGCGGACCGCACCTCGACCGGCATGCCCAGCGCGTCCAGCTGCGGCTTGACCGTCGCGGCGTCTCCGACGACCACCCACACGAAGCGCGAGGGGTCGATGTTGGCGCGCGCGGCGGCGTCCATCTCGGCCGCCGTCAGGGCGTTGATGCGGCCCGCCAGCGTTTCCTGATAGTCGTCCGGCCGGCCATACAGCGCGTTCGAGCGCAGGGCGCCCAGGATCTGCGCCGAGGTCTCGTAGCTGCCCGCCAGGCCGCGGGTGTCGCCCAGCACGGTGCGCTCGCGTTCGGCCGGGGTGACGCCCTCGGCGGTCAGGAAGCGGTTGTACTGATCGACCAGCGCCTGGATCGCCTCGCCAGTCCGGTTGGCCTGGACGGGCGCATTGATGATGTAGGGCATGCGGTGTTCGAACTGGCTGATCGAGCCGCGCACGCCGTAGGACCAGCCCTTGGTCTCGCGCAGGTCGGCGTTGATCCGCGACAGGAAGTCCGTGCCCAGCACCACGTTGGCGGTGTTGAGCGTCAGATTGTCGTCGGTGCCCGACACCGGCAGGACGAAGCCGCCCTGAATCAGCGACTGTGGCGACTGCGGCCGGTCGATCAGGACGATGCGGTTGGTCGTGGCCGGAATATCGGCCGCGAAGCTCTTGGTCCCCTTGGGCGTCGACGGCGCGCGCCAGTCGCCGAAGGCGGCTTCCAGCTTGGGCGTCAGCTCCGACAGCGGCAGGTCCGAAACCACGAACATCTGCATGTTGTCCGGGCGGATCCACGAGGCGTGTTCATTGACGAGGTCGTTGCGCGTCAGGGCGCGGATGACCGGCTCGTCGCCCGAGCCGTTGAACGGACGGCCGTAGGGGTTGGCTTCGCCGTACAGCAGGCCCGGCAGGGCGCGGCCGGCCAGGCCGGCGGGCTGGGTCCGCTCATTGGCGAGCGCGGTCAGACGCTGAGCACGCAGACGCTCGACCTCGGCCGGCGCGAAGGCGGGATTGCGCACCACCTCCGACAGCAGGGCCAGCGACGGCTCCAGGTTGGTGGTCACAGCCGACAGGGTGGCGGTCGTGCGGTCCATGGACGAGCCGACGTTGATCGAGGCGCCCAGACGCTCCTTGGCCTCGGCGAGGGCGTTGGAGTCGCGCGTGGTGGTGCCTTCCTCCATCACGTTCAGCATCAGGGTGTGCGCGCCGAGACGGTCGGCGCGGTCGGCCGTGACGCCGGCGTTGAAGTCCAGCGACACGCGGGTCACCGGCACGGTGGTCGACTGGGCGTAGACGACCTGCACGCCGTTCGACAGGGTGGCGCGCTCGACGGCCGGGAAGTCGATGTTGGCGACCTCGCCGATCTGGGGCGCCGGGTCGCGCTGAACGCGCTGGATCTCGGCGGCGGGCGCCGGCGTGGCGCCCGACGGCGTGGCGGCGGCCTCGACATAGGCCTCGCGCTCGCCGGCGCGGACGATCTGGCTGTAGACCGGCCGGCTCAGCCACTTCTGCATGGCGGCCTGGACCTGGGCCGGCGTCACCGCCGCATAGGCCTGCAGCTCCTTCTTGTAGAAGTCGGGATCGCCGGCATACAGCTGGCCTTCGGCCAGGACTGAGGCCTTGCCGTTGGCCATTTCCAGGCTCTGGATCCGGCGCGAGGCGTACTGGGTCACGACCCGGTCGATCTCGTCCTGGGTCGGGCCGTTGGCGATCAGATCGGCCAGGACGGCGTCCATGCGCTGAGCCACCGCGGCCTCGTCCTCGCCCGGCTTGACCATGGCGGAATAGCTGAACATCCCGACGCGCTGGAAGGCCGAGTTGCCGGCCGACACGCTCGAGGCGGTCTGGTCGCCGCGCACCAGGGCGTTGTCCAGACGCGAGCTGGCCAGACCGCCCAGGATGGAGGCGCCGACGCTCAGCGGCACCGCATCCGCGTCCAGCATGCCCGGCACAGCCCAGGTGCGGCTGATGCGGGTCTGGGCCACGCGATCGTGCAGAACCTGCTCGACCGGGGCCGCCAGGGTCGGGACGTCGGCCTGGGCGGGGTCATTGACCGGGCCGCGCGGGATGTGGCCGAAATACTGATTCATCAGGCGACGGGCGGTCGCCTCGTCGATGTCGCCCGACAGGACCACCACGGCGTTGTTCGGGCCGTAGTTGTCACGGAACCAGTCGCGCACCGTCTCCAGGCTGGCGGCGTCCAGGTCAGCCATCGAACCGATGGTCGAGTGGCGATAGGGGTGTCCCTCGGGGAACAGAGCTTCCAGCGTGGCGTAGTAGGTCAGGCCGTAGGGCTGGTTGTCGCCCTGGCGCTTTTCGTTCTGGACGACGCCGCGTTGCAGATCGAGCACCTCCTGGCCGACCTGGCCCAGCAGGTGGCCCATGCGGTCGCTTTCCATGAACAGGGTGTATTCCAGCGCCGGGGTCGGCACGGTCTGGAAGTAGTTGGTGCGGTCGAACCAGGTCGTGCCGTTCAGGCCCGTGGCGCCGGCGGCGCTCATGGTCTGGATGTGGCTGGTGGGCGAGTTCTCGGAACCGCCGAACATCAGGTGTTCGAACAGGTGGGCGAAGCCGGTCGAGCCCTTGGGCTCGTCCTTGGAGCCGACGTTGTACCAGACCGACACGGCCACGACCGGCGCCTTGCGATCCTCGTGGACCAGCACGGTCAGGCCGTTGTCCAGCTGGAAGCGCGACCACGGAATATCGACGCGGGCGACCAGCTCGGACACGGGCGCGCCGCGCAGTTCGGCGGCCTGGGCGGCCGTCAGGGCCGGCGGGGCCTCCCCGGCGGCACGGGCCAGGACGGGGGTGGTCGGCGCCAGAAGGGCGGCTGCGGCGACAAGCGGAAAGACACGGCGCATGGACGAAGGATCCTCGTGAGCGATGATGCGGGCGAACCTTAACGACCGATCCGCCCACGGCAACGCGCGACAGCGATTCATGAACAAAGGTTCATGTGAGGGCCGCGAGCCCCGCGCCGCGCGCGCAGCGAACTTCAGATGCCGGCCGCGTCGGGTCGGGCGGTCCCGAAGGGCCGACGACCGCGGCCCATCAAAGATGAATCGCGTGGCCCAGCGCCCGCAGGCTGGCTTCGTGGAAGGCTTCGCCCAGCGTCGGGTGGACGTGGATGGTTCCGGCCACATCCTCCAGCACCGCGCCCATCTCCAGCATCTGGGCGAAGCTGTTCGACAGCTCCGAGACGTGCTGGCCGACGGCCTGGACGCCCAGCAGACGGTGATCGCTCTTCGACGCGATGACGCGCACGAAGCCGCCGTCCTCGCCCGCCTCGATGGCCAGGGCGCGGCCGATCGCCATCAGCGGGAAGACCGCCTGGATCACGTCGTCGCGGCCCTCGACCTCCTGCGGGCCCAGGCCGGCGAAGACGATCTCGGGCTCGGTGAAGCAGACGGCGGCGATGGTGACGGGATGAAAGCGCTTGTCGTGACCGGCGATGATTTCGGCGACGACCTCGCCCTGGGCCGAGCCCTTGTGGGCCAGCATGGGTTCGCCGGTCAGGTCGCCGACGGCCCAGACATTCTTCATGCTGGTGGCGCAGCGGTCGTCGATCTTCACGAACGGGCCAGCCATGGCCACGCCCATGTTCTCGAGGCCGAAGCCTTGGGTGCGCGGCTTGCGGCCGACCGTGACCAGCACCTTGTCGGCGTCCAGCTTGATCGCCTGACCGTCCTGGGTCGTGACGCTGAGCTTGCCCTTCTCGAACCCGCCCGCCTTGGCGCCCAGCATCAGTTTGACGCCGTGCTTCTCCATCCACTTGGCCACGGGATCAGTTAGAGCCTTGTCGTAGAGCGGCAGGATGCGCTCGGCCATTTCGACCACCGTGACCTCGGCGCCGAGTTTGCGATAGGCGATGCCCAGCTCCAGCCCGATGTAGCCGCCGCCGACCACCACCAGCTTGCCCGGCACCGCGTCCAGCGACAGGGCCTCGGTCGACGAGATCACATCGCCGCCGAACTTCAGGAACGGCAGCTCGACCGGCTCGGATCCCGTGGCCAGGATGACGTGCTCGGCGGTGATGGTGATGTCGCCGTCGTCGGTCTTCACCGTGCAGGTCTTGGCGTCCGAGAAGGTGGCCCAGCCCTTGACGACCTTGACCTTGGCTTTCTTCAGCAGGGCCGCGACGCCGCCGTTCAGCTTGCGGACGATGCCGTCCTTCCACGCCACCGTCTGGCTCATGTCGATGGCCGGTGCGGACGCCGTGATGCCCAGCGTGCCGCCATCGGCCGCCTTGGCCACGGTCTCGAACTTGTTGGCCGCGTGGATGATCGCCTTGGAGGGGATGCAGCCGACGTTCAGGCAGGTCCCGCCCAAGCCGTCGCCGCCATCCACCAGCACGGTGTCCAGTCCGAGCTGGCCGCAACGGATGCCCGCGACATAGCCGCCGGTGCCGGCGCCGATGATGAGGACTTTGGTTTTGAGGGTTTGCATCAACGTTCAGCTTCTCGAAGAGCAGTCCGCGCCTGCCGGTGAACAGAGGGGATTCGTATGTCTTGCAGGGGGTAGCTTGAGATCGCGCGAGCGACGCCGTTCTCGTCATTTCGCGCAAAGACGACGATGATTTCCTCTCGCCTTGGACGCGTAATGCAGTGAAGCGTCTGGTCCTCTACCGACGGCAAGAGGCCTTCGCCCCTGGCCACGGCCACGGGGGTCACCGTGCGGACGGAGTTGAACGGGTCGTCGGCGGATGGCCGACTGGGAGACGCGCGAGCGATGAAGATGGTGTCGGCTTCAGCTGCCAGGTTGCGCTGGGAAATCCTGTAGATTTTCTCGCGTTCAGACGGCGTCCACGTGGCGATTGAACATGCCATGGCGGGCGAAGCGCCCAAGATCAAAATGGCCGAAACCGCTGCCGACAGCACATATCTCATGTCACCCCATCCACAACGTCGCCGGATGCTCCAGCAGGCCCTTGATGCGCTGGACGAACACCGCCGCGTCATGCCCATCGACGATACGGTGATCGAAGCTGGAGGACAGGTTCATCATCTTGCGCACGACCATCTGGCCGTCCCGGACCACGACCCGTTCCTGGATCTTGTTGGGGCCGATGATGGCGACCTCGGGGTGGTTGATGATGGGGGTGTGGGTGATGCCGCCCAGCGTGCCCAGCGAGGTGATGGTGATGGTCGAGCCCGACAGCTCCTCGCGCTTGGCCGAGCCGTCCTTGGCGGCGCCCGAGACCCGGGCGATCTCCAGGGCGGTGTCGTAGGGGTCGCGCGCCTCGGCGTGGCGAACCACCGGCACCATCAGCCCGTTCGGCGTCTGGGCGGCGATGCCCAGATGGACCGGGGCGTGCTGGGTCAGGACGCCGGCCTCGTCGTCGTAGGTGGCGTTGATCTGCGGCTGGTCGCGCAGAGCGACCACGATGGCGCGGGCGATGAAGGGCAGGACGTTCAGCTTGGGCTGGTCCTTGGCCTTGGTCGCGTTCAGGTGAGCGCGGAGCTCCTCCAGCGCCGTGACGTCGATCTCCTCGACATAGGTGATGTGCGGGATGCGGCGCACGCTCTCGGCCATCTTCTCCGCGATCTTGCGGCGCAGGCCGATGATGCGGACCTCGGTCGTCCCGTCCGCCTTGGCGTAGGTCGAGGCCGACGATCCGCCGGTCGAGACGCCGCGGCCTCCGCCCGAGACATAGGCGTCCAGGTCGCCGTGTTCGATGCGGCCGGCGGGGCCGGAGCCGGGCACGAACTGCAGCTCGACGCCCAGGTCGCGCGCGCGCTGGCGCACGGAGGGCGAGGCGAGCGGGCGCTGGGCCGGATCACGGGTGGTGAAGGCTTCGGCCTGCGGCTTCGCGGCGGCCTTCGGTGTGGAAGCGGGCGCAGCCTTGGGAGCGGGCGCCGGGGCCTCGACCTTGGGCGTCGGGGAAGCCGCTGGAGCCGCCGTCACATTGCCCTTGCCTTGAACCTGGAAGCTGACCAGCGGGCCGCCGACGGGCAGTTGTTGACCGGCTTCGCCGTGCAGGGCGACGACCGTGCCAGCCACCGGCGAGGTGATCTCCACCGTCGCCTTGTCGGTCATGATCTCGGCCAGGATCTGGTCTTCCTCGACCGCGTCGCCGACCTTGACGCGCCAGCCGACCAGTTCGGCCTCGGCGGTGCCTTCGCCCACGTCGGGCAGTTTGAAGACGTGGTTGGCGCCCGCCGCGGGCTGGGCCGGCGACGGTGCGGTTTTCGGCGCCTCGACCGGAGCGGGGGCGGCCTCGACCTTGGGCGCGGGCGCGGGTTCGTCGGCCGACGCATTGCCGGCGCCCTCAACCTCGAACTCCACCAGCGGACCGCGCACGGGCAGCATCTCGCCAGGCTCGCCGTGCAGGGTGGTGACCTTGCCGGACACCGGGGCGGTGATCTCGACGGTGGCCTTGTCGGTCATGACGTCGGCGACGATCTGGTCTTCCTCGACCACATCTCCGACCTTGACGTGCCAGCCGACCAGTTCGGCCTCGGCGGTGCCTTCGCCCACGTCGGGCAGCTTGAAGACGAAACGACCCATCTCAGCGACCTCCCGACATGACGGACTTCAGCGCTTCGGCGACCCGCTCGGGGCCGGGGAAATACTCCCACTCGAACGCGTGCGGATAGGGCGTGTCCCAGCCGGTCACGCGCGCGATCGGCGCCTCCAGGTGATAGAAGCAGCGCTCCTGCACCAGGGCCGACAGCTCGGCGCCGAAGCCCGAGGTGCGCGGCGCCTCGTGCACGATGACGCAGCGGCCGGTCTTCTTCACGCTGGCCTCGATGGCTTCGATGTCCAGCGGCACGAGCGAGCGCAGGTCGATGACCTCGGCGTCCACGCCCGCGTGCTCGGCGCCCGCCAGAGAGACCCACACCATGGTGCCATAGGCCAGGATGGTGACGTCATTGCCCTCGCGCATGACGCGCGCCTTGCCCAGCGGCTCGACGAACTTGCCGGTCGGGACCTGGGCCAGCTCCTGGGCCTTCCAGGGCGACACCGGCTTTTCGTGCCAGCCGTCGAAGGGACCGTTGTACAGGCGCTTGGGCTCGAAGAAGATGACCGGATCGTCGTCCTCGATGGCGGCCGTCAGCAGGCCCTTGGCGTCATAGGGGTTGGACGGGATCACCACCTTCAGGCCGGCGATGTGGGTAAACAGGCTCTCCGGGCTCTGGCTGTGCGTCTGGCCGCCGAAGATGCCGCCGCCATAGGGGCTGCGGATCGTGATGGGGCTGGTGAACATCCCGCCCGAGCGATAGCGCAGCTTGGCCGCCTCCGACACGATCTGGTCGTAGGCCGGATAGATGTAGTCGGCGAACTGGATCTCCACGACCGGGCGCAGACCGTAGGCGCCCATGCCGATTGCGGCGCCGACGATGCCCGTCTCCGAGATCGGGGCGTCGAAGCTGCGGGTCAGGCCGTGCTTCTTCTGCAGGTGGTCGGTCACGCGGAAGACGCCGCCGAAATAGCCCGCGTCCTCGCCAAAGCTGAGGACCGAGGGGTCCTCGCTCATCTTGGCGTCCAGAGCCGAGTTCAGAGCCTGGATCATGTTCATGGGCTGGACGCCCGAGGCCGGGGCCTCGGACCTGGGCGCATTGTTCTGATCGACCATGTCGGGCTCGACGCCGTCGGTGCGGTCGGACTCGGTGAAGGTGGTTTGCTCGCTCATGATCAGACCCCCACTTCGCGGCGCTGTTCGACCAGGCGCCAGTCCTCGGTGGCGAACACCTCCTCGAACATCGTCTTCACGCTGGGGCGTGACTGGCCGAGCGTGCCGATGGCTTCGGATTCCTTGCCGGCGGCGCGAACCTGGTCGGCGGCGTCCTTCTCGGCGGCTTCATGCTGTTCGTCGGACCATTCGCCCAGCGCGATCAGATGCTGCTTCAGCCGCGCCAGCGGGTCGCCCAGCGGCCACTTCTCGTGCTCGTCGCCGGGCCGATAGCGGCTGGGGTCGTCCGAGGTCGAGTGCGGCGCACCGCGATAGGTGAACAGTTCGATCAGCGTGGCGCCCAGGTTGGCGCGCGCGCGCTCTTCGGCCCAGCGGGTCGCGGCCCAGACGGCCAGGAAATCGTTTCCGTCCACCCGCAGCGACGGCAGGCCGTAGCCGAGCCCCTTGGAGGCGAAGGTCGTCTCCATCCCGCCGGCGATGCCCTGGAAAGAGCTGATGGCCCATTGATTGTTGACGATGTTCAGGATCACCGGCGCCCGATAGACGGCGGCGAAGGTCAGGGCCGAATGGAAGTCGCTTTCGGCGGTCGAACCGTCGCCGATCCAGGTGATGGCCAGCTTGTCATCGCCCTTGTAGGCGCTGGCCATGGCCCAGCCCACGGCCTGCGGATACTGGGTGCCCAGATTGCCCGAGATCGTGAAGAAGCCGTAGTCCTTGGACGAATACATGATCGGCAGCTGGCGGCCTTTGATCGGGTCCGCCGCGTTCGAATAGATCTGGTTCATCATGTCGACGAGCGGATAGCCGCGCGCGATCAGAAGCCCCTGCTGGCGATAAGTGGGAAAGCCCATGTTCTCGCGGCCCAGCACCATGCCCTGGGCGACCGCGATGGCCTCTTCGCCGGTGCACTTCATGTAGAAGCTGGTCTTGCCCTGGCGGTGGGCGCGATGCATCCGATCGTCGAAGGCGCGGGTCAGCACCATGGCCTTCAGGCCGCGGCGCAGGGTCTCGGGGTCCAGACGCGGGTCCCACGGCCCGACCGCGCGGCCCTCGTCGTCCAGCACGCGCACCAGGCGGAAGGCGTGATCGCGCATCGCCTCGGCCTTGGCCGTCGGCTCGGGTCGATCGACTGCGCCGGCGGGGTCCAGTTTCAGGTGGCTGAAGTCCGGCGCATCGCCGGGCCGTCCGGGCGGTTCGGGCACGCGCAGCGAGAGCGAGACCGAGTTGCGGGCCTTTTGGGTGTCAGTCATGCATCCTGCCGTCTGGTTGATCCGACCGCGTTTCCTCAGCACCGCATTTAGCACGGGCCGCAACGAGAGGCTCGCTCAAAAACGCCTTGCAACTCGCCGTTCTCGGGTATTTTATTGCGCCATAACGATAAACGGAGAAACGCCGTGGTTGACACCTTGGATCCCATCGACGCCCGCATTCTGGACATTCTGCAACAGGACGCAGGCCTGTCGGTGGCCGAGGTGGCGGATCGGGTCGGCCTGTCGGCTTCGCCGTGCTGGCGCCGGATCAAGAGGCTGGAGGATTCCGGCCTGATCCGCAAGCGCGTCACCCTGCTGGACGCCGCAAAGCTGGGCCTGGATTTCGAGGTCTACGCCATCGTCAAGCTGAGCCTGCCGTCAACCGACAACCTGGACGCCTTCGAAAGCGCCGTCTCGGCCTGGCCCGAGGTCGTCCAGTGCGCCACCATCACCGGACGCGAGGATTATGTGCTGCGGATCATCACCTCAGACATGCACGCCTTCGACCGTTTCCTGCGCGAAAAGCTGCTCAGCCTGGGAATCGTGTCCGACTGCGAAAGCCACATCGTCACCCGCGGCGTGAAGGACGTCACCGCCCTGCCGCTGGGCCTGGTCAGTCCGCACGTTTGATCCCTCCTAGCCGTCACCCTCGGGCTTGACCCGAGGGTCCAGCTGACGGGGCTGTCGAGGGTGCTGGATGCTCGGATCAAGTCCGAGCATGACGGCAGATGGCAGGGCTTGGCGCGACGGCACGCGCGGTCGCATACTCCCCGCACCAACAGGGGAAACGCTCATGATCGAGATGGTGATCGACGCCCGCCGCAAGGACCTGGGCGGTTTCGAGGTGGGGCGTGTCCTGCCATTCCATGCGCGGCGCATGGTCGGCCCGTTCATTTTTCTGGACCAGATGGGGCCGGCCGAGTTCGCCCCGGGCTCCGACGCCATCAATGTGCGGCCGCACCCGCACATCGGCCTGTCGACCCTGACCTATCTGTTCGAGGGCGAGATCATGCACCGCGACAGCCTGGGCTACACCCAGCCGATCCGTCCGGGCGAGGTCAACTGGATGACGGCCGGCAAGGGCATCGTCCACTCGGAACGCACCGATCCCCTGAAGAAGAGCCAGGGCGGCCCCATGCACGGCATGCAGGCCTGGATCGCCCTGCCTGACGAGGCCGAGGACATCGATCCGTCGTTCGACCACCACGCCGAGGCCGACCTGCCCGCCTATGAGAACAACGGCCTGTTCGCGCGGCTGGTGGCGGGCGAGGCCTACGGCGCGTCGGCCGGCGTGGCGATCCAGTCGCCCCTGTTCTATGTCCACTGGGAGATGAAGGCCGGGGTCAAGACCGCGCCGCCGCCCGGCCGCGGCGCCGGCGGCTATTCCGAACGGGCCCTGTTCGTCGCGCGCGGCCAGATCGAGGTCGGCGACCGCACCTTCCATGCCGGCCAGCTGATCGTGCTGGAGCCCGACGCCCAGCCGACCGTGCGCGCCTCGACCGACGCCAGCGTCATGGCCCTGGGCGGCGAGCCGGTGGGGCAGCGGCTGATCTGGTGGAACTTCGTCGCCTCGAGCCAGGCGCGCATCGACGCCGCCAAGGCCGACTGGCAGGCAGGCCGCATGAAGCTGCCGACCGAGGACGACCTGGAGTTCATTCCTCTGCCGGACACGCCCTCGACGCCCGAGCCCGCCCCGGCCGGGGTCAAGCCCGAGCCGACGCACCCGGTCTGACCGGGCGCGGCCAAGGCCGGTTCAACGCCCTGGCGCCGCCGGCGCGCACAAACCTCAGCTGATCCTCCCAAGGCAAGGCGCGCACGACCCTGCCTCGCATCTCCCGCTCGCAGACCAGGGGCGTGTCCACATGGTCCGGCGTCACGGTCGCCCGGTGGATTTCGCATAAGTCGCGGCTGGCGGCGCGGATGCGGTCGGCCATCTCGGCAGCGTGGGCCGGCCGCGCGGGGTCCAGCCCGCCCAGATTCACCCGCATGTCGGGCGCTTCGCTCGTCATCATCAGGCCCGCCAGGGTCAGGGTCGTCATCAGCATGGTCGCCTCCGTCCTGGACCTTTCGTCCATGATACAAGGAGGCGCCGTCCCAGGCCGCCAGATGCGGCCGCGCGGATGAAATAACCGTAAGGTCCCCAAACCGCCCGGTCTGGCGTTTCGGGGCGCTTGCCTGTAAGAGGCGCCGCTTCTCCCCGACACCGCATCTTGCAGCGGCCCGGACCTTCCGTGGCCGAACACAGTCCGCCCGAGCCTGACATGAACCTTCGCAACGTCGCCATCATCGCCCACGTCGACCACGGCAAGACCACCCTGGTGGATCAGCTCCTGGCCCAGTCCGGCGTCTTTCGAGCCAATGAGGCGACGACCGAGCGCGCCATGGACTCCAACGACCAGGAGAAGGAGCGCGGCATCACCATCCTGGCCAAGTGCACCTCGGTGCTCTGGAACGGCAAGGCGGGCGAGACGCGCATCAACATCATCGACACGCCCGGACACGCCGACTTCGGCGGCGAGGTCGAGCGCATCCTGGGCATGGTGGACGGCTGCGTCATTCTGGTGGACGCCGAAGAGGGCGTCATGCCCCAGACCAAGTTCGTGCTGACCAAGGCCCTGAAGATGGGCCTGCGTCCGATCCTTTGCATCAACAAGGTCGACCGCGCCCACGCCGATCCGGACCGCGTGCACAACGAGACCTTCGACCTGTTCGCCGCCATCGGCGCGACCGACGAGCAGCTGGACTTTCCGCACATCTACGCCTCGGGCCGCAACGGCTGGGCGACGCTGGACCTGAACGTCCCGAACGACAACCTGGCCCCTCTGTTCGACCTGATTGTGGACCATGTGCCGCCGCCGGCGGTGCAGGCCAACAAGGACAAGCCGTTCCAGATGCTGAACGTGCTGATCGAGAGCGACCCCTTCCTGGGCCGCCTGCTGACCGGCCGGATCGAGAGCGGCAAGGCCATCCCGGGCATGGCGATCCACGCCCTGGACCGTGACGGCAAGGAAATCGAGCGCGGCCGCATCACCAAGGTGCTGGCCTTCCGCGGCCTGAAGCGTCAGGCCCTGGACGAAGGTTCGGAAGCGGGCGACATCGTGGCCATCGCCGGCATGTCCAAGGCGACCGTGGCCGACACCCTGTGCGCCATGGAAGTCACCGACGCTCTGCCCGCGCAGCCGATCGACCCGCCGACCATCTCCATGACCGTGGGCGTCAACGACAGCCCGCTGGCCGGCCGCGAAGGCGACAAGGTCCAGTCGCGCGTCATCCGCGACCGACTGCTGAAGGAAGCCGAAGCCAACGTCGCCATCCGCGTCACCACCACCGAGGGCGGCGACGCCTATGAGGTGGCAGGCCGCGGCGAACTGCAGCTGGGCGTGCTGATCGAGAACATGCGCCGCGAAGGTTTCGAGGTGTCGATCTCGCGTCCGCGCGTGGTGTTCCAGACCGGCGAGAACGGCGAGAAGCTGGAGCCCATCGAGGACGTCATGATCGACGTCGACGACGAGTTCTCGGGCATCGTCATCGAGAAGCTGGCGGCCCGTAAGGCCGAAATGACCGATATGGGCCCGTCGGGCGCCGGCAAGACCCGCATCCAGCTGAAATGCCCCTCGCGCTCGCTGATCGGCTATCAGGGCGAATTCCTGACCGACACGCGCGGCTCGGGCGTGCTGAACCGCGTGTTCTCGCACTACGAACCCTACAAGGGCGAGATCGCAGGCCGTCTGAAGGGCGTGCTGATCTCCAACTCGGACGGCGACACGGCGGCCTTCGCCCTGTGGAACCTGGAGGACCGCGGCGTCATGTTCGTCGGCGCCGGCGAGAAGACCTACCAGGGCATGATCATCGGCGAGAACAGCCGCTGGGACGACCTGGACGTCAACCCGATCAAGGGCAAGCAGCTGACCAACGTCCGCGCCGCCGGCAAGGACGAGGCCGTGCGCCTGACCCCGCCGCGCAAGATGAGCCTGGAACAGGCCATCGCCTATATCGAGGAAGACGAACTGGTCGAGGTCACGCCCAAGTCGATCCGCCTGCGCAAGCAGACGCTGAACCCCTCGTTCCGCAAGAAGCGCGTCCGTCCGGACTAAGCGCCGGTCGATCGTCGAGACAAAAAAAGGGGGCCGGTTCACCGGCCCCCTTCTTCGTATCCGCGATCGAGGTTCCGCCTCAGAGATTCAGCAGCGCCGGATCGCCGCCCTGGGCCGCGATGTTGATGGTGATGGCCTTTTCCGCCGCATAGCGGATCAGGCTGTTGGGGCCGCCCGCCTTGGGTCCGGTGCCCGACAGGCCCTCGCCGCCGAACGGCTGGACGCCGACCACCGCGCCGGTGATCGAGCGGTTGACGTAGACGTTGCCGGCCGGAACCAGGCGTGTCACCTCTTCGGCGAAGGCCTCGATGCGGCTGTGCACGCCCAGCGTCAGGCCGAAGCCACGCGCCGCCAGCTTGCCCGCCACCGTCTCCAGGCTGTCGGGGTCGTAGCGATAGATGTGCAGGACGGGGCCGAATACCTCGCGCTCCAGGAAGTCCGGGGTCGGGATCTCGGCGATGACGGGAGCGAAATAGTCGCCGGCCCCTGCCCCCGCATTGGCGCTGGGGGCCAGTTCGGCGCGGGCGATGACGGCGGCCTCCTGCTCCAGGCGGGCTAGGTGACGCTCAAGCGACTCACGCGACTCAGCGTCGATGACCGGGCCGATGTCGGTGGCCGGGTCGGATGGGTCGCCCACGACCTGGGCCGCCAGCGCGCCCTTGAGACCAGCGATAAGCTCCTCCGCCGAATCCTTGGGCACATAGAGGATGCGCAGGGCCGAGCAGCGCTGGCCGGCCGAGCCGAAGGCGGAGGCGATGACGTCGTCCAGCACCTGTTCGCGCAGGGCCGTGGTGTCCACGAACATGCCGTTCAGGCCGCCCGTCTCGGCGATGAACGGGATGATGGCGCCGGGGCGAGCCGCGATGGACTTGTTGATGGCCCAGGCCGTGTCGGTGCCGCCGGTGAAGGCGACGCCGTCGATGCCATGGTGGCTGACCAGCTTGGCGCCGACCGTGTCGCCGCGTCCGGGCGTCAGGGCCAGCAGATCGGCCTTCAGACCCGCCTTGTGGAAAAGGCGCACTGCCTCGGCGGCGACCAGCGGCGTCTGTTCGGCCGGCTTGGCCAGCACCGCATTGCCGGCGGCCAGCGCGGCCGCCACCTGACCGGTGAAGATCGCCAGTGGGAAGTTCCACGGGCTGATGCAGGCGAACACCCCGCGACCGTGCAGCATCAGCTGATTGGTCTCGCCGACCGGACCGGTCAGGGTCTCAGGCCCGGCGAACTGGGTCTCGGCCAGCATCGCATAGTAGCGGCAGAAGTCGGCGGCCTCGCGCACCTCGGCGACGCCGTCGTTCAGCGTCTTGCCCGCCTCGCGGCTGAGCAGGGCGACGAAGCGGTCCATCTCGCCTTCCAGGGCGTCGGCCATGGCGCGCAGCACGGCCGCGCGCGCCGCGCCGCCCGAGCGGTCCCAGGCGATCTGCGCCTTGGAGGCCAGTTCGACCGCGCGGTCGATGTCGGCGGCCGAGGCCTCGGAGACATGACCCAGAACGCTGCCACGATCGGCGGGGTTGGTGACGTCCTGCGCATTCTCACCAGCCAGCAGCACGCCGCCGACGATGGGACCGGAGTTGATCTTCTCGCGGTCGATCAGATCCAGGGCGAGCGCATGGCGGTCGCGTTGGGCGGCCTGCGAATAGTCGCGGCCGAGGGAGTTCAGGCGGTTTCCGTACATCTGTTGAGGGACCGGGATCTTGGGGTGGGGGCCGGGCGCGGCTTCCACCACGGCGATGGGATCGAAGGCGACGGCAGAGGCGGGCACACGCTCGTCCAGCAGGGCGTGCACGAAGGAGGAGTTGGCGCCGTTCTCCAGCAGGCGGCGCACCAGATAGGGCAGCAGCTCTTCATGGCCGCCGACAGGGGCGTAGGCGCGCACGACCACGCGCTGGCCTTTCCAGGCCTCTTCGGCGGCTTCGTACAGAGGCTCGCCCATGCCATGAAGGCGCTGAAACTCGACGTCGACGTCCGCCTCCGTCGCCATGCGATGCACGGCGGCCAGAGAGACTGCGTTGTGGGTGGCGAACTGTCCGTAAAGATGGGGCGCGGCGTCCAGCATGATGCGGGCGCACACCAGATAGTTCAAATCCGTCGCCGCCTTGGTTGTGAAGACCGGATAGTCGGGACGGCCGGCGACCTGGGCGCGCTTGATCTCGGTGTCCCAATAGGCGCCCTTCACCAGGCGGACCATCAGGCGGCGCTTGGCCGACCGCGCCAGCTCGGCCAGGCGTCCGATCACCTCGGGCGCACGCTTCTGATAGGCCTGAACGGCCAGGCCCAGGCCTTTCCAGTCGCCCAGCTCGGGCTCGCGGGCCAGCCGCTCCAGCAGCTTCAGCGACAGGGCCAGGCGGTCGGCCTCCTCGGCGTCCATGCAGAAGTTGATGTCGTAGCCTGCGGCGATGATCGCCAGCCGCTTGATGCGGGGATACAGCTCGTCCCACACTCGATCCTCGTGCACCGCCTCATAGCGGGGCGACAGGGCCGACAGCTTGACGGAAACGCCGTGCCCCGTCTGGGGACCGCGCATGTCCGGGCGGTCCTTGCGGGCCTTGCCGACCGCGTGGATGGAGTCGGCGTAGATGCGCTCGTAGCGCTCGGCGTCGGCGGCGGTGCGCGCGCCCTCGCCCAGCATGTCGAAGCTGCACAGCCAGCCGTTGCGGTTGGCCCGCTTCAGGGCGCCCCCGATGGTGCGGCCAAGCACGAACTGTTCGCCCATCATGCGAACGGCGGCCGCCACGGCCTGGCGGATCACGGGCTCGCCGATGCGGCCAGCCACGCGCTTCAGGAAGCCGGGCAGGTCGCGCCTGGCGTCCTCGTCCACGTCCACCAGCCGGCCGGTCAGCATCAAGCCCCAGGTCGAGGCGTTGACGAACAGGCTGTCGGACTGACCCAGATGCTTGGCCCAATCGGCCGAGCCGATCTTCTCGGCGATCAGGCGGTCGCGGGTGTCCTCGTCGGGGGTGCGCAGCAGGGCCTCGGCCAGGCACATCAGCGCCAGGCCCTCGCGGGTGCCCAGCGAGAACTCCTGCAGGAAGCTTTCAACCACCCCCTGGCGGTCGGCGCTCTTGCGAGCGCGCTCGACCAAATCGACCGCATCCTCGACCACGGCGGCGCGCTGTTCGGGGGTCAGCGGCGTGCGCGACAGCAGATCGCAGACAGCGTCTCGTTCGTCGCGGAATTTGTGCCGATCCAACTGGTCCCAGTGAGCCAGGTCAGAGGGCTTGAAGTCCGACGGCGACATCGCGTTTCTCATGCTGTTGCTGAGCGCCCTATAGGGCTGACCGAACCGAATGTCCGTCGTATGATAACCGCAGCACTCGAAGATCGTTCGGCGAAAACCTGAAATGACCATGCAGACTCTGGACGCCGTTGATCGCCGCCTGCTGCGGGTGCTGCAGGTGGAGGGTCGGATCTCAAACGCCGAGCTGGCCAAGCGCTGCAATCTGTCGCCTGCCGCCTGTTTCGAGCGGGTGCGGCGGCTGCGCGAGCGCCGGGTCATCACCGGCTACGCGGCCCTGATCGATCCCGCGATGGCGGGGCGCGGCCTGCTGATCTTCGTCGAGGTGCTGCTGGACCGGACCACCGGCGACGTTTTCGAGGCCTTCGCCGCCGCCGTGCGCGCCCAGCCCGAGGTGCTGGAGTGCCACATGGTCGCCGGCGGCTTCGACTATCTGATCAAGGCCCGCGTCGGCGACATGGACGCCTATCGCGCCTTTCTGGGCGACGTCCTGGTCAAGATGCCCGGCGTGCGCGAGACCCGGACCTACGCCGTGCTGGAGGAGGTGAAGTCCACGACCGTGCTGCCGCTGTGACCGTCCTCTACCCGGTCCCCCCGCGAAGGCGGAGGTTCAGATGATCCAAGGTCGAGTCCGGCGCCGACTGGATCCCCGCCTTCGCGGGGGGAGCGGAAAATTGGTGGGATCGCGCTCAAGCCCCGAAATCCAGTTGACCGAACGACAGCGCCCAGACAACCAAGTCTCGCCATCGTCATCCTGAGACGCTAGAGCTTGTCGCCCCGCGAACGGCTGGAAGGCCCGTCCGACTGCATGCGTATCGTCTTGGCCACCGACGCCTGGGAGCCCCAGGTCAACGGCGTCGTCCGCACCCTGACCCGCACCGTGGCCGAGTGCCGCGCCATGGGTCATGAGGTCGAGGTCATCGAACCCAGCCAGTTCAAGACCATCCCCTGCCCCACCTATCCGGAAATCCGCCTGGCCCTGGGCGCCGAGGAGGAAATCCGCGAGCGGCTGCGCGCCTTCGAGCCCGAGGCGGTGCACATCGCCACCGAAGGCCCCATCGGCATCGCCACACGGCGCATCTGCGTGGAGTGGAAGCTGCCGTTCACGACCAGCTATCACACCAAGTTCCCCGAATATGTCTCGGCCAGGTTCCCGATCCCGGTGCAGGTCGGCTACGCCTATATGAAGTGGTTCCACAAGCCGTCCGGCCGGCTGATGGTGGCGACCCCGACGCTACGCGACGAGCTGGTCGAGCATGGCTTCAAGAACGTCTCGCCCTGGTCGCGCGGGGTGGACACCGAACTGTTCCGCCCGGACCTGGAGCCCATATACGCCGAGATGGGCGGAGCAGACTGGCCGCGCCCGTTCTTCCTGAACGTCGGCCGGGTGGCGGTCGAAAAGAACATCGAGGCCTTCCTCGAAACCGACCTGCCGGGCACCAAGATCATCGTCGGGGACGGCCCGGCGCGCACCGATCTTCAGGCCAAATATCCCGAGGCCAAGTTCCTGGGCGCCAAGTTCGGCGAGGATCTGGCGCGGTGCTTCGCCGACGCCGACGTCTTCGTCTTCCCCAGCTGGACCGACACCTTTGGCCTGGTGATTCTGGAGGCCATGGGCACGGGCACGCCGGTCGCCGCCTATCCCGCTCACGGGCCCATCGACATCATCCCGGGCTCGAACGCCGGCGCCATCGACGACGACCTGAAGACCGCCTGTCTGGAAGCGCTGAAGTGCGACCGGGCGGACGTTCGCGCCTATGCGGAGAAGTTCAGCTGGCGCGCCTCGGCCGAACAGTTCGTGGAGAATCTTCAGCCCTATCCCGAGCCCGAGCGTGGCCGCTTCTGGCGGCGGCTGCGGCGGATCGCGCGGCTGAGACGCAAGGCGGCGGCGTAATAGCTCCCTGCCCCCTTGAAGGGGGAAGGGTCGGGGATGGGGGTGTGCGGCAGGACATCGGTGTCGCCCGCGCCCGACTTCACCCATCGCGTCCGACACCCCCACCCAACCCTCCCCCATCAAGGGGGAGGGCTTTCGTGGTCCCGCTCAATCCGGCACAAGCCCCCGATGCCTGACGACTCACGCCCGCACGACCCGCTCGCCCCTGCGCGAGAGGTGCTGACGCGCGTCTGGGGCCATGCGGACTTTCGCGGCCTCCAGGCCAAGGTGGTAAACGAGGCCCTGGCCGGGCGCGACGTCATGGCCGTGCTGCCGACCGGCGGCGGCAAGTCGGTCTGCTATCAGATCCCGGCCATGCTGCGCCCCGGCGTCGGCCTGGTGGTGTCGCCGCTGATCGCCCTGATGACCGACCAGGTGGAAGCGCTGAAACAGCAAGGCGTGGCCGCCGCCCGGCTGGATTCCGGCGTGTCGATGGACGACCGCTCGGCCATCTGGCGCGCCGCGCGAGCGGGCGAGCTGGACCTGCTTTACGTCTCGCCCGAAGGCCTGGCCCAGCCGCACATGATCGACCGGCTGCACGACATCGACCTGTCGCTGATCGCCATCGACGAGGCGCACTGCGTCTCGCAATGGGGCCACGACTTCCGTCCCGACTATCGCACCCTGGGCCGGCTGGCCGAGCTGTTCCCCGGCGTGCCGCGCATCGCCGTGACCGCGACCGCCGACGCCCGCACGCGCGAGGACATCGTCGCCTCCCTGAGGCTGGGCGAGGCCCGCGTCTTCGTCGACAGCTTCGCGCGTCCGAACCTGCAGCTGGCGGCCGAGCGCAAGGAGAGCGCCTCGCGCGCCAAGACCGATCAGAAGGTCATCGACCTGGTATGCGCCCGCGCTGGCCGGTCGGGCGTCGTCTATTGCGGCAGCCGCGACGGCTGCGAACGCGTGGCCCAGGCGCTGCGGGACGCCGGGACCAACGCCATCGCCTATCACGCCGGCATGGATGCTAGAGAACGCGACCGGCGGCTGGAGCGCTTCCTGGCCGAGGACGGGGCGGTGATGGTGGCGACCATCGCCTTCGGCATGGGGGTCGACAAGCCGGACGTGCGCTTTGTCGTCCACGCCGATCCGCCGGGCAGCCTGGAGGCCTATTGGCAGGAGATCGGCCGTGCGGGCCGCGACGGCGAGCCGGCCGAGGGCATCACCCTTTATGGCCCCTCCGACATCGCCTGGAGCCTGCGCCGCATGGAAGGCCGGGCCATGGCCGAAGAGATCAAGGCGGTGCAGACCCGCAAGGTGCGCCAGCTGTTCGCCATGCTGGACGGCGCGGCCTGTCGTCCTCAGGCGGTGCGGCGCTACTTTGGCGAGACGGACGCCGAACCGTGCGGCGTGTGCGACATCTGCGGCGACCCGCCCCGCACCTATGACGCCCTGGTCCCGGCCCAGAAGGCGCTGGCGGCGGTGCAGCGGCTGGGCGAGCGGTTCGGACGCGGCCGGGTGGTCGATCACCTGACAGGCCGCACCAAGGACGTTCAGCAGTGGGAGACGGCCCTTTCGACCTGGTCCATCGGCGCGGACCTGTCGATCACGGCCTGGCGCGACGTCATCGACCACCTGATGTTTGAGGGCCTGCTGGTCGAGGATCCCAACGAGGGCAAGCCGCTGATCCGCCTGGGCGACGCCGAGGCGGTGCGCGCCGTCTATCGCGGCGAGACGCCGGTGCGGGTGCGCGAACCCGTGATCCGCTCGGCGGTCGAGCGCCCCCGCCGCAACGCCGGCCGCAACCTGGCGGTCGAGGCGCTGGATACGGACGTGCGCACCCGCTTCGACATGCTGCGCGCCTGGCGCCGCGACCGGGCGGCCGAACAGCACGTGCCGCCCTATGTCATCTTCCAGGACAAGACACTGGTCGAAATCGCCATCGCCGAACCCCGCAGCCTGGACGCCCTGGCCCGCATCTCCGGCGTCGGCGCCGGCAAGCTGGACCGCTACGGCAAGGGCGTGCTGGATGTGCTGACGTCCGGCCAGTAGGGAGCCGCCATGCCTGAACTGCCCGAAGTCGAGACCGTGCGCCGGGGGCTGGAGCCCGTGTTGGCCGGCGCGCGGCTGACGCGGGTGCGGATCAATCGGCCCGACCTGCGGTTTCCGTTTCCCGAACGGTTCGTCGAACGGCTGGAGGGGGCGACGGTCGAGCGGATCGAGCGTCGGGCCAAATATCTGCTGATGCCCCTGTCGACCGGCGAGACCTGGGTCACCCACCTGGGCATGACCGGCCGCTTCACCCTAGACGGGACTCAGCTGGGCGAGTTCGAGGAGCCCGCGCCCATCGCCGGCAAACATGAGCATTTCAGCGCCTGCGCCACGCGCGACGGCGCGACCACGCGGATCGGTTTCGCCGACGCCCGGCGGTTCGGCTTCATGGGCCTGATCGCGACAGAGGCCGTGGAGGCCCATCCCTGGTTCGCCGCCCTGGGCCCCGAGCCGCTGGGCAACGGCTTTTCGGGCGCGCATCTGGCCGAGGCGTTCAAGGGCAAGAGCCAGAACATCAAGGTCAGCCTGCTGGATCAGCGCACCGTGGCGGGGCTGGGCAACATCTACGTCTGCGAGGCCCTGTATCGCGCACGCATTTCGCCTCTGGTCGCGGCCGGCAAGATCACGCGTCCCAGGCTGGAGCGGCTGGCGGTGGAGGTGGTGGCGGTGCTGCGCGACGCCATCGAGGCGGGCGGCTCGACCCTGCGCGACTTCGCTAACGCCGACGGCGGCCAGGGCTATTTCCAGCATCGCTTCGACGTCTATGGCCGCGAGGGCGAGCCGTGTCGGGGAGACGGCTGCACGGGCGTGGTCAAGCGCATCGTCCAGGGCGGTCGCTCGACCTTCTACTGCCCCAGCTGCCAGAAGCGCTGAGCGGTCACGTCCTCAAGGTGTGGCCTTCCTGTTCGCGCAGCCAGTTGTGCGCCTTGGTCGCCGCGATGGCGCCGTGGCCCATGGCGACGGTGATCTGATCCAGCCCCTCGACCACGTCGCCGGCCGCCCACAGACCCTCCACGCCCGCGCCGAACGGGCTCTCGGGCGCCAGGCAATCGCCCTGCCCCTGCGGCGCGCCCAGGCGCACGGCGAGCTCGCTGCGCGGCCGCAGACCCAGGGCGGGATACAGGGTGTCGACCGTGACCACCTGCCCGCCTTCCAGGTGCACCACCACGCGGTCGGGGTGAGGCTCCAGTCGATCCAGCGCGCCCTGCAACACCCGGACGCCGGCGGCCTTCAGCTGGGCCGTTTCATCGGCGGTCAGCTCCGACCAGTTCAGCGGCATCAGCGTCACGTTCGAGGTGAACTGACGCAGGAAAAGCGCCTCGGCCGCGCCGTTGCTGTCGCAGCCGATGACGCCCATGACGCGGTCGGTGCCCTCATAGCCGTCGCAGATGGGACAGTATCGCAGGACGCCGTCGGCGATGGCGCGCTGGTGCACCTCGGCCGGCAGATCGACCTCGTTCATGTCCACCCCAGTCGCCACGATCACCGCCCGCGCCGTCCAGGAGTCCTGGGCAGCGGTTAGGATGAAGCCGTCGGGGCCGCGCGAGATGTCGTCAATGCGCGCCTCGAAGATCTCGGCGCCGACCTCGGTCGCCTGACGCTGCATCAGATTGACCAGGGCGCGGCCGGCGATGCCGTCAGGAAAGCCCGGCACATTGTGAGCCATGGGTCCGCGCAGCGCGCGACTGGTCCCGTCGTGCAGCACCGCCACCCGCCGGTGATAGCGCGCCAGATACAGCGCCGCCGTCAGCCCCGCCGGCCCCGCGCCCACAATCGCCACATCCGCAGTCTGCATCGCACGCCTCCCGCCGCGAGTGCGCAACGGCGACGCTTGGCGGCGGTTCCCGGCCTTCACCCCTGGCCCGCGACGCGGTAAGCCCGGGGCGAACCCGAGGAGACCCGCCATGGCCGACACTTATGACAACCTGCTGATCGAGCGTCACGCCGACGGCTATGCGGTGGTCACGCTGAACCGGCCCGAGGCGCTGAATGCGCTGAACTCGGCCCTGTTCAAGGATCTGGCGGACTTCCTGGACGCGGTGGAGCACGACGACGCGGTGCGCTGCCTGATCCTGACCGGCTCGGGCGAGAAGGCCTTCGCCGCCGGCGCCGACATCAAGGAGATGGCGGACCAGACCTATGCCCAGATGTACACGGGCAACTATTTCGCCCTGGGCCACGACCGGATCACCCGGTTCAGGAAGCCGATCATCGCCGCCGTCAACGGCTTTGCGCTGGGCGGCGGCTGCGAGCTGGCCATGCTGTGCGACTTCATCATCGCCAGCGAAAAGGCGAAGTTCGGCCAGCCCGAGATCAACCTGGGCGTCGCGCCCGGCATCGGCGGCTCGCAGCGCCTGACCCGGCTGGTGGGCAAGTCCAAAGCCATGGACATGGTCCTGACCGCCCGCATGATGGACGCTCAGGAAGCCGAGCGCGCCGGCCTGGCCAGCCGCGTCTTCCCCCACGACGTCCTGCTGGACGAAGCCCGCACGATCGCCGCCCGCATCGCGGCCCAAAGCCCCCTGGCCGTCATGGCCAACAAGGAGATGGTCAACGCCGCCCTAGAGACGACCCTGACCCAGGGCGTCCAGTTCGAACGCCGCCTGTTCCACTCCCTTTTCGCCTTCGAGGACCAGAAGGAAGGCATGGCCGCCTTCGTGGAGAAGCGGAAGCCGGGGTTCAAGGGGCGGTAAGCCCCTCGCCGAGGCCTAGGCCGCGCAGGCCTCGAAGCCCGCCCTCAGCGCCTTCTCATCCAGGTCGCGGCCGATGAAGACGGCGCGGCTCCAGCGGCGTTCGTCGGGGCCCCATTCGCGTTGCAGGTCGCCTTCCAGGATCATGTGGACGGCCTGGAAGACCAGGCGGCGGTCCTCGCCCTTCACGTCGATGATGCCCTTGGCGCGCAGGATGTTCTGGCCCTGCTCGCCCAGCAGGCGGTCAAGCCAGGCAGTGAACTTCTGGCCGTCGATGGGCCGGTCCAGCGAAAGGGATATGCCTTTGATGTCGTCCTGGTGCGCGTGGCCGCGCGCGCCGTGGCCGTGGTCGTGATCGTGGTCGTGGTCGTGATCGTGGTCGTGGTCGTGATCGTGGTCGTGGTCGTGCTCATGATGGTCGTGGTCGTGGTCGTGGCCGCAGTGCTCGTCGTGCACATGGCCGGCCTCGCCGTGCGGCGGATTGGCGAACTCGGGCTTGACCTCCAGGATGCGGGCCAGGTCGAAGGCGCCCAGGCCCAGCACCTGATCCAGCGGCACGTTGGAGCGTTCGGCGCGGGTGATGGGGGCCAGCGGGTTCAACGCGCGCAAGCGGGCCTCGACCTGGGCCAGCTCGGCCTCGGAGGCCAGGTCCACCTTGTTCAGAATGATGCGGTCGGCGAAGGCGACCTGCTCGCGCGCCTCTTTGGAGTCGTCCAGGCGCGCCATGACGTGTTTGGCGTCGACCAGGGCGGTGACGCTGTCCAGCACGGTCTTGGCCTTCACATCGTCGTCGACGAAGAAGGTCTGGGCGACCGGGCCGGGATCCGCCAGGCCCGTGGTCTCCACGATGATGGCGTCAAACGCCGGCTTGCCGGGCCGCTGGCGCTTCATCAGCCCCGAGACCACGCGGATCAGGTCGCCGCGCACCGTGCAGCAGACGCAGCCGTTATTCATCTCGAACACGTCCTCGTCGGCGCCGACGACCAGGTCGTTGTCGATGCCGATCTCGCCGAACTCGTTGACGATGACGGCGTAGCGCTTGCCGTGATCCTCGGTGAGGATGCGGTTCAAAAGGGTGGTCTTGCCGGCGCCGAGGTAGCCGGTCAGCACGGTCACGGGGATCTTATCACTCATCCCCGCTAGATGGCCGCACCAGCCGCCGATGGAAAGGGGTCAGATCAGACGGATTTCCTTCAGGCGCTCGGTCAGGAAATCCTCGGCCATGATCGCCTTGCCCGCATAGCGATCCGGATTGTCGGGCGTGATCGTGGACGGCAGGCTCTCGATCACGAAGTCCGGGTTGAAGTGCAGGAAGAAGGGCGTCGAATAGCGGGCGAAGCTGGCCCGCTCGGGCGCCGGATTGATCACCCGGTGGCTGGTCGACGGCAGGACATGGTTGGTCAGCCGCTGCAGCATGTCGCCGATGTTGACCACCAGGGCGCCCGGCGGCGGAGCAATGTCCAGCCACGCGCCGTCGGCGTCCTTCAGCTGCAGGCCGGCCTCTTCGGCGCCCAGCAGCAGGGTGATGACGTTGATGTCCTCGTGCGCCCCGGCGCGCACGCCCGACGCGCCCGCCGGCACCGGCGGATAGTGCAGCATGCGCAGGATCGAATTGCCCAGCTGGACCTTGTCGGCGAAATAGTCGTCGCCGAGGTTCAGATAGCGGGCGATGGCCTTCAGGATCTTGGCGCCCAGGTCGTCCATGGCCTCGAACATGCCGTACAGGTGGGTGCGGAAGCCCTCGACCTCGGTCGGCCAGACGTTGTCGCGCATGTACTGGCGATAGGGGTGGCCCTGGGGCAGCTCGCGGCCGACGTGCCAGAACTCCTTCAGATCGACGGTCGCCGCGCCCTTGGCCGCCTCTACGCCGAACGGCGTCAGGCCGCGCGCGCCGCCGGTGCCCGGCTGGTGATACTGGCGCTTGACGTCCTCGGGCAGGGCGAAGAAGGCCTTGGAGTCGTCGATGGCGGCCTCGATCACCCCTTCGTCCAGTCCGTGGTCGGCGATGACGGCGAAGCCATAAGTCTTGAACGACGCGCCGAGCTTGTCGGCGAAGGCCTGGAAGTCGGTGTCGTACAGGATCATCGACACGGGTTCGATGCGGCGCTTTTCGGCGGTGGGGCTCACGGTCTCGCTCACGGCAGGGCCTCGGGATTGGATCGGGCGATGTCCATACCGCCTAATCCAGGAAATTGGCAGACCGGCGCCCGTTCATCTCAGGGTCAGACTGGAACCTTCACCATAAGCCTGCGTTTTTGCGCCAATGCCGTCTTCAACGAAAGAAAGCCATTTCATGCGCTCGAAAATCTTCCTCGCCGGCGCCTGCGTCACCGCCCTGCTGGGCGCCACCGCCTGCACCACGACGGACCCGTACCGTTCCGACCCGCAACGCAACAACACCGCCACGGGGGCCCTGGCCGGCGCCGTCGGCGGGGCCCTGCTGGGCTACCTGACTAACACCTCCAACTCCGAACAGGGTCGCCGCAACGCTCTGATCGGCGCCGGCGTCGGCGCCCTGGGCGGCGCGGCCGTTGGCCAGTACATGGACCGCCAGCAGCGCGCGCTGGAAGCCGAGCTATCGGGCACAGGCGTGGGCGTGGCGCGTCAGGGCGACAACCTGATCCTGCGCATGCCGTCGGACGTGACCTTCGCCACCAACCAGTCGGACATCCAGCCGCGCTTCGTCTCCACCCTGAACGACGTGGCCCGGGTGCTGCAGGAATACGACCGCTCGACCGTCGACGTGGTCGGCCACACCGACTCCTCGGGCGGCGATGCGATCAACCAGCCCCTGTCGGAGCGTCGCGCCGGCTCGGTGGCCGGCTATCTGATCCAGCAGGGCGTCATGCCCGAGCGCCTGATCGTGCGCGGCGTCTCGAGCCGCAATCCGATCGCGGACAACGGCACGCCGGAGGGCCGCGCCCAGAACCGCCGCGTCGAAATCCTGATCCGCCCCTTCCAGGGCTGATCTGACGCCGACTGAATGACAGAGGTCGCCCGGTTTGCGCCGGGCGGCCTTTTTCTTGCCCGCCACGCGGATGTGAATTGCCCCCGGCGCGCGGCGGTGGCCTCGTGGCGTTCGATGAAACCGGATCGCGACCTGCTGACTGACCACGCCGCTGCGGCCCTGATAGCGGTGGTCTGCGCCGTCGTCACCGCGGCGCTGGTGATCGCCGTCGGCGGCCGGCTTCTCGGCTGATCAGGCCCGCCCGATCGAGGCGTAGCGGAAGCCGCGGGCCCGCAGGTCGTCGGGACGATAGACGTTTCTCAGATCCACCATCACCGGCTGGTTCATCAGCAGTTTGATGCGGTCCAGGTCCAGGGCGCGGAACTGGTCCCATTCCGTCAGGATGACGACCACGTCGGCCCCCTCGACGGCGGCATAGGCGCCTGAGACGAAATCGACCCCGTCCAGCAGCTTGGCCGCCTCCTCCATGCCCTCCGGATCATAGGCTCGGACCCGCGCGCCCGCCGCCAGCAGCGCCGGCGCCACGTCCAGCGACGGGGCGTCGCGCATGTCGTCGGTGTTCGGCTTGAAGGTCAGGCCCAGCAAGGCGACGGTCTTGCCCTTCAAGCCGCCGGGCAGGGCCTCGGCGACGCGATCGGCCATGGCCTTCTTGCGCGCGTCATTGACCTGGACGGTCGTCTCGATCAGCCGGACAGGCGAACCGGCGTCCGTCGCCGTGCGCACCAGGGCCAGGGTGTCCTTGGGAAAGCAGCTGCCGCCATAACCCGGGCCGGCGTGCAGGAACTTGGCCCCGATCCGGTTGTCCAGACCGATGCCGCGCGCCACCTGCTGTACGTCGGCGCCGACCGCTTCGCACAGGTCGGCCATCTCGTTGATGAAGGTGATCTTCATCGCCAGGAAGGCGTTTGCGGCGTACTTGATCAGCTCAGACGTCCGCCGCGCGGTGAACAGGATCGGCGTCTCGTTCAGATAAAGCGGACGGTAGAGTTCGGTCATCACCTTGCGCGCGCGTTCGTCGTCCGTGCCGACGACCACGCGGTCAGGCCGCTTGAAATCCTCGATGGCGGCGCCTTCGCGCAGGAACTCCGGGTTCGAGACCACGGCGAACTCAGCGTCTGGGCGGTGCTCGCGAATGATCCGCTCGATCTCGTCGCCGGTGCCGACGGGCACCGTGGACTTGGTCACAATGACGGTGAATCCCTCGATCAGGCCGGCGATTTCTTCGGCCGCAGCGTGGACGTAGCTGAGGTCGGCGTGGCCGTCGCCCCGTCGCGACGGCGTGCCTACGGCGATGAAGACAGCGTCGGCCCGGCGAATGGCCTCGGCGCCGTCCAAGGCGAACGACAGCCGGCCGGCGCGCACGTTGGACGCCACCAGATCCTCCAGCCCCGGCTCGAAGATCGGGATCTCGCCCTTCTCCAGCCGTTCGATCTTGGAGGGATCCTTGTCGACGCAGACCACATCGTGACCGAAGTCGGCGAAACAGGCTCCTGACACCAGGCCCACATAACCGGTTCCGATCATCGCCACGCGCATGGGTCGCACCTCTTCTGGTCAGGGGACGCCAGATAGCCGCCCCAGCGAGGCCTGACCACCCGCGATATGGCGCGCAAAGCAAAACCGCCGATCCCTTTCGGAACCGGCGGCCTTGTCTTGCATAAACCGCTCCGTCTCCGATCCCGAGGGATCGAAGACGGGCCAAACATCGAACTTAGAAGTTGATGTTGATGGTGGCGCGACGGTTGAGCGGCTCGCGCACGCCGTCGGCGGTCGGGCGGGCCAGCTGCGTTTCACCGCGGCCGTCCAGCGAGATCACGCCGCCGTTGACGCCTTGGGCGACCAGGGCGTCGGCCACGGTGCGGGCGCGACGGTTGGACAGACCCAGGTTGTAGGCCGCCGAACCCGAGGAGTCGGTGTGACCGACGACCAGGATGCGGGTCGGGGTGCCCGACTTGGCGTGGTTGGCCGCTTGCGTGATGATCGAGCGGGCTTCGGCCGTCAGGTCCGAGCGATCCCAGTCGAAGTACACCACGAACTCACGCGCCTGGACCGGCGGAGGCGGCGGCGGCGGGGGAGGCGGCGGCGGGGGCGGAGGCGGCGGCGGGGGCGGCGGGGGCGGCGGGGGCGGAGGCGGCGCAGCGGTCGGGCCGAAGCTGTACCGCAGACCCAGGGTCACCGTGTGGCTGTTCTTGTACTCGCCGTCCCAGGTGCCGAAGTTGGTGGTCGGCGTGAAGGTGGTGGTGTCGAACGACATGTCGCCGATCAGATAGCGATAGGTCAGGTCGATGTTGGCGCGCTCGCCCAGGGCGAAGGCGACGCCGGCCAAGGCTTGGGCGGCGAACTTGGTGGAACTGTCGTCAGCGCCGAACACATCGGCCGGCGTGCGGACCGGCGTGCGGACAATCCCGTAGGCGTCCGTGCTGACATGGTTGATGCCGGCTCCAAGGCCGACGAACGGACGCAGGCCCCAGAACTCCGTGCCGAAATCATAAATGACGTTGGCCATAAGCGTGGTCGCCGTGATCCCGCCTTCGGGCGAGTGGCACGGGCCGGTGGCCGGCGTGACGTTGCAGAGACCCGACGGCGCGACGTCGCTGCCGCGACGCACGGTGCCGATGTCGCCCGAGCGGTAGCCGCCTTCCAGTTCCACACGCCAGTTCGGGTTGAAACGATAGCCGAGACGCGCGAACGCCGCCCAGCCGTCATTGACTTCCCAGTCCCATTCCACGCCGGTCGCCGAGGACTCGAGCGCCAGGGGGTCGATCGTGTGCCAGCCGGCGTCGATCGCGCCGTACCATCCGTTCGGCTCGGCCGAAGCGGCCCCGGCCGAAAGCGCCAGGGCGCCAGCAGCGCTCGAAGCCAAAATCAGTGTCTTAACACGCATAGGTGAGAACCCCTCCGCAGCAATTGACCAATGCGGCGGTCACGCCGCCTCAATTGGGTCATAACAGCCAATCTTTCGCAGGTCGAGGCGCAAACGACGCCGCATGGCCACGCTTTCCCATGGGCGTGTCATTGAAGCTACAGCGGAATTTCGAGAAGCGGCGTTAACCTATACGCCCTTGCTTCGCGGCACTCGGTGGATAAGCCTTCCGTTTTACGATCCGCTACGAGGACGAGGTCGCCTTTTCGGCCCAATCCTGTCTTTAAAGCCCGGTCTCAACGGTTTGGACTGCTGACCCCCAATGATGGCTCTCATTCGACAGAAGCGCATCATCTCGGCGCTGGTTCTGCGCGAAATGACCACCCGCTTTGGGCGCGAGGGGCTGGGCTTTGTCTGGGTCGTGGGCGAGCCGCTGCTGTTCTGCTTCGGCGTGATCCTCATGTGGTCGCTTATCAAGTCGGAGTACGAGCACGGCATTCGGTTGGCGCCGTTCGTGATGACGGGCTACATGTCGCTCCTGCTGTTCCGCCATCAGATCAGCTTCGCCATGGGCGCGCTGCAGGCCAACATCGGCCTGCTGTACCATCGGCAGTTGAGAATCCTGCATTTCTACATCGCGCGAGGCGTGCTGGAGTTTTTGGGGGCCACGGCAGCTTTCGTGGTCGTCTATGTGACGCTGATGGCCGCGGGCCAGCTTTCGCCTCCGCAGGACTGGTTGCTGCTGCTGGGCGGCTGGCTTCTTCTGGGCTGGATGGGCTTCGGCCTCGCACTCGTCTTCGCCGCGCTGTCGCTGCGTTTCGAGTTGATGGAGCGTCTCGTGCCGGTGCTGACTTACGCCCTGATCCCGTTCTCGGGCGCGTTCGCCATGACAGCCTGGCTGCCCGAGCCCTATCGTTCGGCCTATCTGTGGATCCCGCTGCCGCACGGCGTGGAAATGGTGCGCGCAGGGGTGTTCGGCGAGTTCGTGCCGACATACTACGATCCCGTCTACGCTCTCGCCTGGGGCTCGGGCTTCATCGTGATCGGGCTGTTGCTGATGGCCGGCGCCAAGGACAGAGTGCTTGCCGAATGATCGGCGGCGGCGCACAAGCCCGGTCTCTTTCGGGGATTTCATGACTGATCCGCAGCTGAACTACGTCGGGCCGATCCCAAAGGCCCTGACGCATGACCGCAAGCCCAAGCCCTGGTGGCGTCGCGTGCCGTGGCCGATACTTCTGGTCGTCGGCCTGCCCACCTTTCTGGCGGCGATCTACTTCCTGCTGGTGGCTTCCCCGCGCTACGTATCGGAAGCTCGGTTCATCGTGCGCAGCGTGAACGGCCCGCAGATCTCCCCGATCGGCGTGGCGCTTCAGGGGGTGGGGCTCAGCCCGGCTCAGACGGACGCCTACGCCGTCCACGATTACGTCCGATCCTCAGAAGGCCTGCGCGATCTGCGGCGTCGCTTCGACATGCGCGCCATCCTGGGTCCCAGTAGTGCGGACATGTTCAGCCGCTATCCGCGCCCAGGCGAGAGTTTGTCCGAAGAGAGCATGCGCAAGGCGCTGCACCGCTTCGTGACCGTGGGCTACGACTCGACGACCGGCATCAGCACGCTGCGCGTCGAGGCGTTTCGTCCGGAAGACGCCCGTGCGGTCAACGCGACCCTGCTCTCCGGCGGCGAACAACTCATCAACCGGCTGAACGACCGCTCGACCGCGTCGGCCATCGCCGAGGCTGAAAGCAACCGCGATCTGGCCCAGACGCGCGTCGCAGAGGCCCAGCAGCAGCTGGTCGCATTCCGCAATCGCGAGCGTTTCCTGGACCCCGTCGTCGCCGCTACCGAGTCGGCTGAGTTGATCGGGGGCCTGACGTCCACCCTGGCCCAATTGCGAGCCGAGAGAGCGCTGTTGGCGGCCGAGGCGCCGCAGAGCCCGCAGCTGCCCGCCCTGGACGGCCGCATTCGGGCCTATGAAACGCAAATCGAGACCGAACGGGCGAAAATGGCCGGCGATGCGGATTCTCTGGCGCCGAAGCTGAGCGTCTATGAAGATCTGGTCCGCGCCCGCGAATACGCCGAACGCGAACTGGCGCAGGCGTCGACCGCCTTGGTCACCGCGCAGCAGGAATCCCGCCGGCAGCAGCTCTATCTCGAGCGGGTCGTTCAGCCCAACCTGCCCGACGAGGCCATCGAGCCGCGTCGGTGGCTGGCGGTTCTGACCGTGTTCCTGGCTTCGTTTCTGGCCTACGGCGTGGGCTGGCTGATCTGGGCCGGCGTCCGCGAGCACAGGCAGCACTGATGGAGGCGGCCGTCGCACAGTCGATCGGCCTGAGCGTTGAGGGGGTTTCCAAGGCCTACCCCCCTTCGACGCGCCGCATCTTCAAGGACCTCAGCTTCAACTTGCCCCGCAGTGGACGGCTGGCGCTGCTTGGGCGCAACGGCCAAGGCAAGACCACCCTGATCCGGCTGCTCGGGGGCGTGCAGAATCCGACCGAAGGCCGCATCCGCTGGATGATGTCGCCTTCCTGGCCGATCGGTTTCGGAGGCGGGTTTCAGGGGAGCCTGACGGGGTCGGACAACGTCCAGTTTCTGGCGCGTCTCTATGACCGGGATTACAAGGAGCTGTTGGCCCGCGTGGATGATTTCGCCGAGCTGGGCCGGTCGCTGCGCCAGCCCGTCAAGCACTACTCCTCGGGCATGCGCGCGCGGCTGGCCTTCGGCCTGTCGCTGGCCATCGAGTTCGACTGCTATCTGATCGACGAGCTTGTGGCGGTCGGGGATGCCCGCTTCCAGCAGAAGTGCCGAGAAGAGCTGTTCGAACGACGGGGAGACCGCGCCTTCATCCTGGCATCGCACAGCCCGGAACTCATTCGTGAACACTGCGACCGCGCGCTCATCCTGGAGAGCGGCAAGGCCAAGCTGTTCGACGACATCGAGGAGGCGATCGAAATCTACACCTGGCTTCGCGCCGCATGAGCCCTTCGCCAGTCCTCACGATCGTCCTGCCGCCGTCGGTGGTGGGCCAGAGTTGGCGCGACGCGGTCGAGAAGGCGGCCGTCGACCGTCATGCGTCCGTCGACGTCGTGACCCAATGCCCCGACGTCAGCGCAAGCGGCGGCGCCCTCATCATTATCGAGCAGCCCAGAACCCTCTGGCGAAGCTTCCAGGACCAAGACCGAGACGCCAAGCCTCGGGATGTGCTCACCAAGGTTTCGTCGCTTCTGGCGGAGACCTCTCAGGCTGTCGCGAACGGAGCGGACACGCGCGCCGCAGAGGCGCTGAGCCACGCCATGGGCGAACTCGGTTCGGTCTCCCGCGCGCCAGCGGCGATCGAGGCTGTCGACGACCCTGCGCTTGATTTCTATTCAAACCAGCCTCCGGCGATCGGAGCCTCCGCCTATTGGGGCGTCCAGCATTTCTCCTACCCTGTGGGCGGCGGGTTCGACGGGGGCGGACCCGACATGGACCTGACCGGGCGGTTTCGAATTCTGGTCCATGGCCCCTACATCGTCCTGCCGCCGGGCCTCTGGCAGGTCGAGGCGCAGTTCGAGGTCGATCCCGAACGCGGCGTCACTCGGCTGCGGTTCGAATGGGGCGTCGGCGATGACCTTGATATCGCGTCAGTCCAGATCGACAGGCCGGGCGTGTATTCCATGGCCCTGACGCGCCTCTGGAGCGTGGCTGGCCCTGCCCAGCTCCGAATCTGGTCCGAGCACGCCGCCTTCCAGGGGCATATGCGCTTCAAGGGCTGCTTCATTAGACGCCTGCCCGATCCGCACCCGGCCATGGACGCAGGCTCCGCGGCGCCTTAGGGCGTCGGCCGCCGCTCGAGGTCTGGAATGCGCCACGTCTTCGTCAGCCTGATCGCCCTGGCCGTCGCGGCCTGCGACGCCCATTCTCCGACGCCCACTCCGGCGACGGCGATCGAGGTCTGCGCGGCGCCCGCCGACCTGCGGGCGCCGCGCCCCTACCAAGTCCCTGCGGACGAGGTGGTGGACCATGTGCCGACCGCCTACCACCTGTTGGCCGTCAGCTGGTCGCCGCAAGCGTGCCGAACGGGCGCGGGCTATCCGGACGCTCGGCATCAGTGCGGCGCCAACCAATTTGGCCTGACGCTGCACGGCCTGTGGCCCAACGGCGCGGTCGGCCAGCCCTATCCCCGTTACTGCAATCCCGATGCGGCGCGGGAGTCGCTGAGGATCGAGACCGTGAGGCGTCATTTCTGCATGACGCCGTCACCCGAACTGCAGCAGCACGAATGGGCCGCGCACGGCACCTGCGGCTGGGACACCCCCGAGGCCTATTTCGCCGACGCCGCGAGATTATGGAATGCGCTTGAACGGCCGGATCTGGAAGCGATTCCGGCTGATCGGTTAACCGCCGGCGCCATCCGCCGCGCGTTCGCCGAAGCCAACCCCGGCCTGTCGGAGAGGTCAGTCATCGTGTCGGCGGCCGACGGATGGTTCCGCGAGGCGCGCCTCTGCTACGGCCTGGACGACCGCTTCATCCCCTGCCCCGGCTCGCTGGGCCCGTCGGACGCTACGCCCTTGAGGCTGGCCGCGCGCGGGACAGCAACGCGCCGTTAACCGAAGGGGAGCAGCCTTCGCCTTCCGACCCGGAGCGCGCGTCATCATGTCCACGGTCCTGACCCAGAGCTATCGCCGTCAGCGTGACCATTTCGAGCCGAGCGACATCGATCCTCAGGAGCAGCGCCGTCTAAGGGGCCTGCTGGAGCAGATCGACTACGCCGCCTTCGTCGCCAACCGAGAAGTGATCGGCCAGACCCTGTCGGGTGTCGGACCTGAGAGTTTCCAGAAGCTGGCGGTGCTGACGGCCACGGCGCGGGCGAAATGGTCGGCAGAAGCTCTGCGGCTGGCCCACTCCGGCGCGCCAGTTACGCCGGACCAGGCCGCCCGCCTGACAGCCTTCCGCACCGCCTATGAAGAGCTGTCCGAAGCCTATGAGGCCCTGCGACGCTTGGTCGAGCGCGGCTACGTCGTCCTGCCCTGAGGCGGTCGAGATCGCGCGGCAATAAGCCGGGACTGGGATTCCGTCTGACTTCAAACCTCCGTCGCCCTCGGGCTTGCGCCGAGCGTGTCGGGGCTAAAGGTTCACGACCTAATCCAGCGGCGGCGGCCGCGTGATGATGGGCGCGTTGGGATCTGTCTGAGGCGGCCGCGCGGGCGTCGGCGCCGGACCGGCGGGCGCGGGCGCGATTTCGATCAGGGGCGCGGTCTGAATGGCCGGCGCGGGCGCTTCGGCGGCCGGCGGTTCAGGCTGCGGTTGCTGTTGCTCGGCCGCCGGCCGCGGCGGCTCCGCCCGCGTCGGGGCCGGCGTCGAAGTCGTCGCGCTGGGCGTCGGAGTTGAGGTCGCGGTGGGCGCCGGTGCGGCGGCCGGGGTGTCAACCGAAGCGAGGACTTCAGGCGCAGGCGTCTCGGCCGGGGTAAGCGCGGGCGCGGCTTCGACGAGCGGCGTCTCGACCGCTGCGGGGGCGACATCGGCGTTGTCAGGACGGGTCAGCAGCAGGGCGCCCAAGGCCACCACCACCGCGCCGACACCCATGGCGGCGTAGACCGGCGCACGGCTGCGGCGCGCGGGCTTGCCGGCGTAGGCGGGCGCGACAGGCGCCGCGGCGGACGGCGCGCGCGCGGCTTCTCGGCTGGGGGCGGCATCGGACAGGAAGGCCGGCTCTCGGACCGCCTCAGGTGCGAGCGCGACCGGCGGGGCCGTGTCCGCGATCGGCGCCGGAGCGTCGGGCTCGACGGGTGGCAGGGGGCGCGGGGTGCGGTCGACCGGGGCGGAGGCGGCAGGCGCGGACGGGCGGACCTGAGCCGGCGTCGGGGCGGACGGTTGAGGCGCGGGCGGCTGCGGCGCCGGCGCGGGTGTCGGCAGCGCCTGCGGAATGAGAGAGCCCCTCAGGATCGAGGCGGCCGGTCGCGCGGGCTGAGGCTGGCGCGAGGGTGGCTCGGGCAGCGGCGGCAGCGGCTCGCCTCTTGAGGTCTTACCGCTGGGCAACGGCCCCGCCCGGAAGGCGGTCTGCGGCGGGCGGCCCCACTGGACCGGGCGGCGGGCGAAGGGAGTGTCGTCGGACATCGGCTCTCTGGGATCGGGCGTCTGGCGGCGAAAGGCCTGCGAAGATGGCGGCACCGTGGCGGTCGACTGGGGCCGCTTGATGACGGATCAGGCCTTGAGTCGATAACCCGTCTTGAAGATCAGGCCCACCACCGCCAGGCAGGCGAAGAAGAAGCCCAGCGTGGCCAGCAGGCTGATCGCCACCCCCACGTCCGACGTGCCGTAGAAGGCCCAGCGGAAACCCGAGATCAGATACACCACCGGGTTGAACAGGGTCACCGTCCGCCAGGGCTCGGCCAGCATGTCGATCGAATAGAAGGCTCCGCCCAGAAAGGTCAGCGGCGTCACGATCAGCATGGGGATGAATTGCAGTTGCTCGAAGCCGTCCGCCCAGACGCCGATGATGAAGCCGAACAGGCTGAAGGTCACCGAGATCAGGATCAGGAAGGCCATCATCCATAAGGGGTGCAGGATCTGCAGCGGCACGAAGAAGCTGGCCGTGCCCAGGATGATCAGCCCCAGCACCGCCGACTTGGTCGCCGCCGCGCCGACATAGGCCAGCACGATCTCCAGCGACGACACGGGCGCGGAAAGGATCTCGTAGATTGTGCCGGTGAACTTCGGAAAGTAGATGCCGAACGAGGCGTTGAAGATCGACTGGGTGAACAGGCTGAGCATGATCAGCCCCGGCACGATGAAGGCGCCGTAGGGGACGCCGTCCACCTCCTGCATGCGGCTGCCGATGGCCCCGCCGAAGACGACGAAATACAGGGCCGTGGTGATGACCGGCGTGACCACCGACTGCCACAGGGTGCGCAGCGCACGCGCCATCTCGAAGCGGTAGATGGCCCAGACTCCATAGGCGTTGAAGCTCATCGAGCGGCCTCCTGAGCCTGCGGTCGGCCGTTCTGATGCACCAAGCCGACGAAGATGTCCTCGAGCGAGCTCTGGCGGGTGTTCAGATCCTTGAAGCCGATGTTCAGTCCCTCGAGCCGTCGGATCAGGCCGGGCACGCCGGTGTCCTCGGCGTTGGCGTCAAAGACGTATTCCAGCTCGCCGCCATCGGCCTTGAGCGCCGGCTTCCACTCCGCCAGTTCGGCGGGAATGGCCGCCAGCGGCTCGGACAGGTTCAGCGTCAGGGTCTTCTTGCCCAACTTCTTCATCAGGGCGCGGGTCTCTTCGACCAGGATCAGCTCGCCCTTCAGGATGACGCCCACCCGGTCGGCCATCTCCTCGGCCTCCTCGATGTAGTGGGTTGTCAGAATGATGGTGACGCCGCGCTCGCGAAGGCGACGCACCATGGCCCACATGTCGCGGCGCAGCTCCACGTCCACCCCGGCGGTGGGTTCGTCCAGGAACAGGATGTCCGGTTCGTGGCTCAGAGCCTTGGCGATCATGACCCGGCGCTTCATGCCGCCCGAAAGGGTCATCATCTTAGAGTCCTTCTTGTCCCACAGGCTCAGGTCCTTGAGCAGCTGTTCGATGAAGGCAGGATGGGGCGCTTTCCCGAACAGGCCGCGCGAGAAGGTGACCGTGGCCCACACCGTTTCGAAGGCGTCGGTGGTCAGCTCTTGCGGCACAAGACCGATGCGCGACCGGGCCTGGCGGTAGTCGCGGCGGATGTCGAAGCCGTCGGCCGTGACCGTGCCGGTCGAGGCGTTGACGATCCCGCAGACGATGGAGATCAGCGTGGTCTTGCCGGCGCCGTTGGGCCCCAGCAGGGCGAAGATCTCGCCCTTGCGGATGTTCAGGTCCACGCGCTTGAGCGCCTGAAGGCCGGACTTGTAGGTCTTGGTCAGACCTTCGATGGCGATGACCGACTGCATTTGCCCTCCCCTACGACTGCGGCGCCCCGTCGCAGACAGGCCATCAGATAGGGCGGCGAAGCCTCGCGCTCAAGGCGGCTCGCTTTTCGTCGACGGCATGCAATAAAATAGCGCCAATGGCCCAGCCTCAGATCATCGAACTCCTTCGCACGCAGACCGGCGCAGCCCACCAGGCGCTGGAAGACGGGATCGATCTGGAGCGGCGGCTGGATCAAACGACGGGCCGGGTCGCCATTGTGCGCGGCTTTCATCAGCTGCACGCCGCCGCCGAGGCGGTGCTGGCGCCCTGGCTGGCTTCAGTCGCCGGTCTGGATTTCGCCGGACGCCGGCGTGCGCAGACAGTCTGCAATGATCTGAAGGCGCTGGGTGCGAAACCCGGTTCCCAGGCCAGGCCGCCCGTGATCGACAGCCTCGGCCGGGCGCTTGGCTGGTTCTATGTGCTGGAGGGATCTTCGCTGGGCGGACGGACCATCCACAAGGGGCTCACGACGCGGGGCCATGACCTGACCGGCCTGTCCTTCTTTGATCCTTACGGTGAGACGGTGGGCGCGCGATGGCGGGATTTCGTCGCGGTGCTCGACCGCGAAACCCAATCCGGCCAAGCTCGTTCTGAAGACATCGTCCAGGGCGCCTGCGAAGCCTTCGCCTTCGCCCATAGTCTGCTCGCCGCGCCCAAGGAAGCCGCATGTCCGCCGTGATGGAGCCTTTGGGCGCGCAGGATGCGCCCGGTGTTGATCTGACCGGCTGCGACCGCGAACCCATCCACATCCCCGGCGCCATCCAGCCGCATGGCCTGATGCTGGTGGTCGACGACCAGCATCAGGTGATCCAGGGCGCTGGCCGCATCGAGGCGCTGACCGGGCGCACGGACTGGGTGAACGCGCCGTTGGAGGGCGTTCTCGACATCGACATCGCCAAGGCGCTGCACCGGCTCGATGGGATCGCTGAGACAGGTTACCTCGGCCGTTGGCGGTCCCGCGAGCACCTGGACTATGACGTCATCGTCCACCGCGCAGGCGATCTGCGTCTGATCGAGGTGGAGCAGAGCTCCCAGTCCGCCTTTCTTGGCGTGGAACTGCTGTCGCGTCTGGACGCCGCGGGCGCCGCCCTGGAGAGGGCGGCCAGTTCGTCGGCCCTGTGCGAGCGCGCCGCTGACGAGTTCCGCAGCCTGACCGGCTTTGACCGGGTGATGATCTACCGTTTCCTCGACGACGACGCAGGCCGCGTGCTGGCGGAATCACGCACCGAGGGCATGCCCTCGTTCCTGAACCACCACTTCCCGGCTTCGGACATCCCCAAACAGGCGCGGGCGCTGTATCTGCGTAACACGGTGCGGGTGATCCCGGACGTGCTCTACACGCCCCAGCCGCTGCGACCTGAGCGCGAGGGGCCGCCGCTGGACATGAGCGACTGCGGCCTGCGCAGCGTGTCTCCGGTGCATATGCAGTACATGAAAAACATGGGCATCCGAGCCACCGCCTCGGTCTCCATCGTGATGGACGGCGTGCTTTGGGGTCTGGTCGCTTGCCACAGCCGTCGGCCGCAGTTGCTGACCTATGAGCTGAGGGTTGCGTGCGCGACCCTGGCCCGCGGCCTGGCTCGCCAACTGAAGGCCAAGGGGGACGCCGAAACTTTGCGCGAGCGCCTACGCCTGCGGTCCCAGGAAGATGAGCTGATGGCGGCGATGCCGCTGGACATGCCGATCAGCGATGCTCTTTCTCGACGAATCGGTGATTTGATCAGCCTGGTCGACGCCGACGGCGGGGCGGTGGTGCGCGGATCAAGAGTGTCGACCCAGGGGGTCTGTCCGCCGGACGCAGCGGTGTCCGAAATGGCGCGCTGGGTCGCGGACCGCCGGGATCCGCGCCCGATCTTCACCCACACTCTGGCGGCCGTCCACGCCCCGGCCGGAGACTGGGCGGACAAGGCCAGCGGCCTCCTGGCCTTCGTACTGCCGAGCGAGGAGCCGACGGTGGTCATGGCCTTCCGCGCCGAGCAGGTCGAGACGGTGCGCTGGGCCGGGGATCCGCACGCGGCGATCAAAGACGGGCCGGACGGCGCCCTGACGCCGCGCCGGTCCTTCGCTGACTGGGCAGAAACGGTTCGCGGCCGCAGCCGCCGCTGGCGTAATGCCGAGGTGGAAGCCGCCGCCCGTTTGCGCGACGCCCTGATGGACCTGACGTCGGTGCGCAGCCTGCGCACCCTGAACCGAGCGCTTCAGGAAAGCGTCGCCGATCGGGACAGCCGGCTGCGGCAGCAGGACTTCCTGCTTCGCGAGGTCAACCACCGGGTCCAGAACAGCCTGCAGCTCATCTCCAGCTTCCTGGCGCTGCAAGCCCGCAGCCACGGCGAAGGCCCGGCCTCCGACGTTCTGCACGAGGCGCGCCGTCGCGTTCGCGCCGTGTCGCTGGTGCACAGCCGGCTCTATCGCTCGGATCAGTTCGAGACGATCGACCTTTCGCGCTATTTCGGCGAGTTGATCGACGAGATGGGGCAATCGATGGGCCCGGAGTGGGCCCGGGCCTTCACGCTGGACCTGTCGCCCATCTGCGTGGAGACCAGTCGCGCCGTGACCTTGGGTCTGGTGCTGACCGAGTTGATCATCAACGCGCAGAAGTACGCCTATGACGGGGAGGCCGGACCGATCCAGGTCACCCTGGAGGAAGAGCGCGCCAGCCTTCGGCTGATCGTCGAGGACGAGGGACGCGGCGGGCATAAGGCGGGCGAAGGCTTCGGCTCGCGCATGATCGAAAGCCTGGTCGGGCAGCTGGGGGGCGCGCTGGAGTATAGGTCCGCCAAGCCCGGCCTGCGCGCAGTCGTCAGCGCGCCGATCGCATCGGCGGCCCTCGCCTAGGTCAGCGCTTCACGAAGCGCCGCTGAGACCAGTATCTGAAGCCCTGATTGTGCGTCAGCCGCCAGCCGCGCGCCTTCAGGCGGCGTCCGACCATATGGTTGAAATAGCCGTGCGCCAGCACCAGCACGTCCTGGCCGGCCTCGGCGCGGGCGATCAGCAGCGCGGCGGCCTGATCGGCGCGCACCTCGGCTTGAGCGCGGGTCTCCTGGCCCTCGTGGTGGTTGAAGGCGTGCCACCAGAAGCGCGACACCACCCCCCACCAGCGCGGCGACAGCTTCAGCCAGTTCGGTGCCTTGGGCGGCGGCAGCGGCGCCTCGATGAACAGAGCGTCGCTCATCACCTCGCGTCCGGCGGCGACGGCGGCGGCGGTTTCCTGGGCGCGGCGCCTTGTCGAGGCGTAGATGGCGCCCGCACCCTCGGCCGTGGCCAACAGCTCAGCCGGCGGTGTCTGGCCGGCCAGCAGGCCGCCGACCTCATAGCGCCCCCACCAGTCTCGATACTGGGCCGAGGTCATGGTGCATTTGCGCGAAAGCGCCGGCTCGCCATGGCGGGCCAGCACGATGGCGCCGGGCTTGGCGGTCGAGGATGCGGAGACGCTGGGGGACGACATGGCCAACGGACGAAACGGAGGCGAAACCTCGCCGCTCTGACGTCCTTCAGTCCTCCCCGAGAGCCCGAACATGGGCGGCGGCCGAACGGCCCAGCCCTTCAAGGTCGTAGCCGCCCTCCAGCGAGGCCGCAACCTTTCCTGCGCACGTCGCGCGCGCCACCTCGACCACGGCGCGCGTGGCCCAGGCGAAGTCCTCGGCCTCCAGCGACTGATGCGCCAGCGGATCGCGCCTGTGAGCATCGAAACCGGCCGAGATCAGGATCAGGTCGGGGCGGAACGCCTCCAGCCCCGGCATCAGCCGGCCGGAAAAGGCCGCCCGCCATTGTTCGCGCGCGACATGCGGCGCAACCGTGGCGTTGACGATATTGCCCACGCCCGTCTCCGACTCCGCGCCGGTGCCAGGATAAAGGGGCCATTGGTGGATGGAGGCCAGGAACAGGCTGTCGTCCGCCTCGAACGCCGCCTGGGTGCCGTTTCCGTGGTGCACGTCGAAATCCACCACCGCCACCCGCGCCATCCCCTCGGCCTGAGCCACGCGCGCGGCGACCGCGACGCTGGAGAACAGGCAGAAGCCCATGGCCCGGTCCGGCTCGGCATGGTGGCCGGGCGGGCGCACGGCGGCGAAAGCGCGGGTCGTTTCGCCCCGCGCGATGGCCCGCACGGCGTCGATCGCCGCCCCGGCCGCCAGGCGCGCGGCCCGCACGCTGCCGGGCGACAGCACGGTGTCGGCGTCGAGCGCCGCCATGCCTTGAGCGGGCGAGGCATCCAGGATGCGCCGCACATGGTCGGCGGGATGAACGCGCTCCAGATCGGCGACCGACGCCTCCTGCGCCAAGCGACGGTCGGCGCCCAGGCCGGCGTCGTCCAGGGCGTCGATCACCGCCTTCAGCCGCTGAGGCCGCTCGGGGTGGCCGTCGCCGGGCCGATGGTCGACCATGTCGGGATGGGTGAACAGCGTGGCGCTCATGCCCCCGACAATAGGCCGGTTTCGGGCCATTCGTCTGCATCCTATAAGCACGCGCATGACCGACGCCCTGATCCGCCCCGCCCGCCCAGACGACGCCGAGGCCCTGGGTGTGCTCGGGCGCCAGACCTTCATCGACACCTTCGTGGAAGGCTTCGGCATTCCCTATCCCGCCGATGACCTGGCCGCCTTCCTGGACGCGTCGTTCAGCCCGGCGGCGACCGCCTCCAAGCTAGCCGAGCCGGGCGCCGCCTGGTGGGTGGCCGAGCGCGACGGCGAGTTGCTGGCCTTCGCCAATACGGGGCCCAACACCCTGCCCCATCCCGACGCCCGACCCGACCACGCGGAACTGCGGCGTCTCTATGTGTCCAAGTCCGCACAGGGCCTGAGCCTGGGCACGCGTCTTCTGACTGTGTCGCTGGAGTGGATGCAGGCGCACACCACCGGCCCGCTGTGGATCGGCGTGTGGAGCGGCAACCTGAAAGCCCAGAAGCTTTACGCCGCACACGGCTTCTTCAAGGCCGGCGAGTATCAGTACCCGGTGGGCTCCTGGCTGGATGACGAGTTCATCCTGCGCAGAGGTTAGCGCGTCCCTTAACGCGGCGTTTACCACGCGGGCGGCAGTTTCTGCCTAGCGGGTCGATCTGGTCCTCCCGCCAGTTCGGGGCGGGGTGCGCGTGGGCGGCTTCACGGCGGCGTTGCAGAGATTCGGGATCGGCCGCTTGGCGGCGGTGCTGGGCGTCGCCGCGGGCGTCGCCGCAGTGCTGGTCGCCGTCATGCTGCGCATCGGCCAGGCGCCCGACGCCCTGCTCTATTCCAACCTCGACCTGCGCGAGGCCGGCGAGATCACGTCGTCGCTCGAGCAGTCCGGCATCAAATATTCCACGCGCGGCGACGGTTCGACCATCATGGTCAACCGCGACGAGGTCGGCAAAGCGCGCCTGATGCTGGCCGGCAAGGGGCTCGTGACCTCCGGTTCGGTCGGCTACGAAATCTTCGACAACCAGTCGGTTCTGGGCCAGACCGAATTCCAGCAGAACATCGCCGAACAGCGCGCCCTGCAGGGCGAGCTGGCCCGCACCATCCTGTCGATGCGCGGCATCACCTCGGCCCGCGTGCAGATCGCCATGCCGCGCCGCGAGCTGTTCCAGACCGCCGCCGCCGATCCGACCGCCGCCGTCGTGGTGGGCGTCGGCGCGCGCGAGCTGAGCCCTGATCAGGTCAACGCCATCCGCAACGTCGTCGCCTCGTCGGTGCCGAACCTGAAGCCCGAAAAGGTCACCGTCACCGACACCGCCAACCGCACCCTGGCGGCCGGGTCGGACGGACAGAGCTTCAACTCGGCCACCGCCGAGACCGCCAAGGCCAACACCGAGGCCCAGATGCAGGCCCGCATCAAGGACCTGGTCGAGGGCGTCGTCGGCGCCGGGGCCGCGCGCGTCACCGTGGCGGCCGACATCGACCATAGCCGCTCCACCACTCAGGAGCAGCGCTTCGACCCCGACGGCCAGGTCGTCCGCTCGACCTCGACCAACGGCTCGCAGAGCCAGGACACCTCGGGCATGGCCGACGGCGGCGCGACCGCCACAAACAACATCCCGGGCGGCGAGGCGCCCACCGCGACGCCGCTGGGCTCGACCCGCAACGACAACACCGAGACCACCAACTACGAGATCTCCAACACCACCACGACCACGGTGAAGGAGCCCGGCGAGGTGCGGAAGCTGTCGGTTTCGGTCGCCGTCGACGGCGTCTGGACCCCGCCCGCCGAGGCCGGCGGCGAGCCGACCTATGCGCCGCGCTCAGAAGAAGACATGACCCGGATCAAGAGCCTGGTCGCCGCCGCCGTCGGCATCAACACCGAGCGGGGCGACACGCTGGAGGTCATCAATGTCCGCTTCAACCGCGAGGCCCTGCCGGGCGGCGCGTCGGAGGCGGCGGGCCTGCTGGACGGCTTCACCAAGAACGACATCATGCGCGGCGTCGAACTGGCCGTGCTGCTGATCACCGGCCTGCTGCTGATCTTCTTCGTCCTGCGGCCGCTGCTGAAGACCGCGTCCGGTGCCGGCGGCGTGCCAGCCCTGGCGGGCCCCGGCGGCGGAACCATGCAGGTGACCTCTCTGGAGACCACCATGGTCGGCGGTCAGCCGCAACTGACGGCGCCCAAGTCCGAGATGGAGCAGCGGCTCGACATCGCCCGCATCGAGGGGCAGGTGAAGGCCTCGTCCATCAAGAAGGTGGCCGAGTTCGTCGACAAGCACCCCGAGGAATCGACCGCGATCCTGCGCAGCTGGGTGCATGAAGGCTGATGGCGGCGCGGCTGATCAACAAGAAGCCGGCGGTCGAGGACGCCAGGAAGCTGACGGGGCCCGAGAAGGCCGCCGTCATCCTGCTGTCCCTGGGCGAGGACCACGGCAAGCTGTGGCAGAACCTCGACGACGACGAGGTCAAGGAAATCTCCCAGGCCATGGCGGGCCTTGGCACGGTCAGCGCCAGCGTGGTGGAGGAGCTGCTGATCGAATTCGTGTCCGGCGCCGCCGGTTCGGGCTCGGTCATGGGCAGCTTCGAACAGACTCAGAAGCTGCTGGCCGCCTTTATGCCCGGCGACCGCGTCGAAGGGCTGATGGAGGAGATCCGCGGTCCAGCCGGCCGGACCATGTGGGACAAGCTCGGCAATGTGAATGAGGCCGTCCTCGCCAACTATTTGAAGAACGAGTATCCCCAGACGGTCGCGGTCGTCCTGTCCAAGATTAAGCCCGAGCACGCCGCCCGGGTCCTGACCGCCCTGCCCGAGGACTTTGCCCTGGAGTGCGTCCAGCGCATGCTGCGCATGGAGCCGGTGCAGCGCGAAATCCTGGATAAGATCGAACAGACCCTGCGCACCGAATTCATGTCGAACCTGGCCCGCACCTCCAAGCGCGACAGCCACGAGATGATGGCCGACATCTTCAACAGCTTCGACCGCCAGACCGAAGCGCGCTTCATCGGCGCCCTGGAGGAACGCAACCGCGAGGCGGCGGAGCGCATCCGCGCCCTGATGTTCGTGTTCGAAGACCTGTCCAAGCTGGACCCGGGCGGGGTGCAGACCCTGTTGCGCGCGGTCGAGAAAGATCAGTTGGGCCTGGCGCTGAAGGGCGCGTCGGAATCGCTGCGCGAAATGTTCTTCTCCAACATGAGCGAGCGCGCGTCGAAGATCATGCGCGAGGACATGGAGTCGATGGGGCCGGTGCGTCTGAAGGACGTGGACACCGCCCAGATGGCCATGGTCCAGGCCGCCAAGGATCTGGCCGCCAAGGGCGACATCATCCTGGCCGGCTCGGGCGCCGACGACGAGTTGATCTACTGACATGACCCAGCCGCTCAATAGCCGCCCGTTCGCCTTCGACACAGAGTTCGACGCCCTGGGCGTGATCGTCGCCGCCTCCAGCTTCCGGCCGACCAAGCGATCCTACTCGCCAGCCGAGGTCGACGCCCTGGTGGCCCAGGCCCGCGCAGAGGCGCGCGAACAGGCCCTGGCCGAGTCCGCAGGTCTTCAGGCCATGGCCCTGTCGACGGTCGCCCAGTGCGTGTCCGAATCCGCCGCCGCCCTGGCCGCCGTCTCCGAGGCCCACCGCGCCCAGTCGGCGCAACTGGCCATGGCCTGCGCCCGCATCGTCGCCGCCGCCGCGCTGGATCGACTGCCGACCGGGGCTCTGACAGCCGCGCTGGAGGCGCTGGGGCAGGAGATCGACGCCTCGCCGCGTCTGGTCGTGCGCATGGCCAGTCTGAACGACGACAGCCGCGCCGCCATCGAGCGTCAGTGCGCCGACGCCGGCTTCACCGGCTTGGTCGCCTTCCGCGACGAGCCCGGCCACCCGGCCGCCTTCCAGCTGGAATGGTCAGACGGCCGCGCCGACTTCGCGCCCGACGAGGCCTTCGCCCGCATGTCCGCCGCCTTGACCGCCGCCCTCGCGGCCGAAGCCGGCCACGCCGAAAATCTGAACGAGCCGGGAACAGTCTGATGTCCGACGCCATGTCTCTCGAGGAGTTCTCCGACTCCAACGCCCTGACCACCCCAGACGAGGGCGGCGAAAAGTCCGCCACCGACCTGGCCACCGTCTTCGACGTGCCGGTCAACATCTCGGCGGTGCTGGGCAAGTCGCACATGTCGGTCGCCCAGTTGCTGAAGCTGAACCGCGGCTCGGTGCTGGAGCTGGACCGCAAGGTGGGCGAGGCCATCGACATCTTCGTCAACAACCGTCTGGTCGCGCGCGGCGAGGTGGTGGTGGTCGAAGACCGCCTGGGCGTGACCATGACGGAAATCATCAAGACCGAGGATTCCGGCGCCTGATCGGCCGCCGTTTCTCCGGACAGGACTTAGAGGAGAAGACCCATGCGGCTTCTGGTGGTTGGCAGGCTCAGCGGACAGCTGGCGACGGCGGTGAAGATGGCCATGGCCCACGGCGCCAAGGTGCAGCACGTCGAGCGCGGCGATCAGGCGACCGAACAGCTGCGCCGCGGCCAGGGCGCCGACCTGCTGATGGTCGACTACCGCGTCGACATCGCCGCTTTGATCGCGGCCAACGACGCTGAACGCATCCATGTGCCGGTCGTGGCCTGCGGCGTGGACGCCGACGCCGCCGACGCCGCCGGGGCCATCCGCGCCGGCGCAAAGGAGTTCATCCCCCTGCCGCCCGAGGCGGACCTGATCGCTGCGGTGCTGTCGGCCGTGGCCGACGACGAGCGGCCGATGATCTCCGCCGATCCGGCGATGAAGGCCGTTATCGGCCTGGCCGACCAGGTCGCGCGGTCCGAAGCCTCCATTCTGATCACCGGCGAAAGCGGCGTCGGCAAGGAGGTGATGGCCCGTCACCTGCACACCGGCTCCAAGCGTGCGGACAAGCCGTTCATCAGCGTCAACTGCGCGGCCATTCCCGACAACCTGCTGGAATCCGAACTGTTCGGCCACGAGAAGGGCGCCTTCACCGGCGCCGTGGCCCGCCGCATCGGCAAGTTCGAGGAAGCCGACGGCGGCACCCTGCTGCTGGACGAAATCTCCGAAATGGACGTGCGCCTGCAAGCCAAGCTGCTGCGCGCGATCCAGGAGAGGGTCATCGACCGCGTGGGCGGGACCAAGCCGGTGCCGGTCAACATCCGCATCATCGCCACCTCCAACCGCGACCTGGCCAAGTCGGTCGCCGAGGGCGCGTTTCGCGAAGACCTGCTGTACCGGCTGAACGTCGTGAACCTGCGCCTTCCGGCCCTGCGCGAGCGGCCGGGCGACATCGCCGTGCTGGCCGATCACTTCGTCAAGAAATACGCCGCCGCCAACGGCGTGCCGGTCAAGCCGATCTCGGCCGAGGCGCGGCGCGCCCTGATGGGCCACCGCTGGGCGGGCAACGTCCGCGAGCTGGAGAACGCCATGCACCGCGCCGTCCTGTTGGCGGTCGGACCCGAGATCGACGTCGAGGCCATCCGCCTGCCCGACGGCCAGCCCCTGCTGAACAGCGGCCCGGCGCCCGCCGCCTCCGGTTCGGTCGGCGCGGGCTATGACGCCGGCCCGGCCGGCCGCGCGGCCCAAACCGCCGACGCCCTGTCGCGCGCCCATGTCGGCCAGACCGTGGCGCAGATGGAGAAGACCCTGATCCTGGACACGCTGCAGCACTGTCTGGGCAACCGCACCCACGCGGCCAACATCCTGGGCATTTCGATCCGCACCCTGCGCAACAAGCTGAACGAATACGCCGACGAGGGGACCGCCATCCCCGCCCCTCAGTCCGGCGTCGCCGCCTCTGGCTACGCGGCCTGACCATGCCCCCCCGCGCGGACCGCAGAAGCGTCCTGTTCGCCCTCTCCGCCCTGCCGTTCGCCGGCGCAGGCCTGACCGCCTGCGCGCGCGCCGAAACGGCTGCGCAGGTGCCTGACGCCGCGCCCGAGCGGCTGGACCTGTCCGCGCTCGAGACCCGCCCCGGCGACCGCCTGGGCTTCGCGGTGCACGACCTGGCCTCGGGCCGTCGCCTGGCCTGGCGCGGCGAGGAACGGTTCGTCTACTGCTCAACCTTCAAGATGTATCTGGCCGCCGCGACCCTGCTCCGCGTCCAGGCGGGCGAGGAACGTCTCGACCGCGCCATCGCGATCACCCGCGCGGACATGATTAACCACGCCCCGACCACCGAACCGGCGGTGGGTTCGACCCTGACCGTCGAACAGTTGATGAAGGGCACGGTCGAGCTCAGCGACAATCCCGCCGCCAACATCCTGATCCGCGAGATGGGCGGCCTGGACGCCCTGCGCGCCTTCTATCTCGGCCTGGGCGACGACAGCACCACCGTCGACCGGCTGGAACCCGAGATGAACCGGCTGGACGGCGACAAGGACACCATCCAGCCGCTGCAGTCCGCCGCCAACATCCGCCGCCTGCTGGTCGATAGCGACACGCCGCTGAACGCGGACTCCAAGGCGCGGCTGATGCGCTGGCTGATCGACACCCCGACCGGGACGAACCGGATCAAGGCGGGCGCGCCGCCAGGCTGGACCGTCGCGCACAAGACCGGCACCGGCGGGTACGGCCCGGTCAACGACATCGGCCTGATCCAAACCCCTGGCCGGCCGCCCATCGTCATCGCCGCCTATTTCCACGGCGCGCCTGGCGGGTCGGACGCTGCCGGAGAGGCCGCCATCGCCGAGGCGACACGCCGCGCGCTGACCGCCCTGGGAACGCCCGCATGACCGACGCCGTGCTGATGAAGGACGGCATGGCGCGCCCCTCGGGCAAGGATGTGCGCGGCTGGCTGCTGCGCGGCGAGGTCGCCATGGCGGTGGGCGTCATCGGCGTCATCCTGCTGCTGATCCTGCCGATTCCGAAGTTCCTGCTGGACGTGCTGCTGGCGCTGTCGCTGACCTCGTCGGTGCTGGTGCTGATGACGGCGGTTGCGATGAAGCGCCCGCTGGATTTCGCCATCTTCCCGACGGTGCTGCTGGTCACCACCCTGTTCCGTCTGGGGCTGAACCTGGCCTCGACGCGCCTGGTGCTGACCCACGGCCACGAGGGCCACGGCGCGGCCGGTCAGGTGATCCAGGCGTTCGGCGCGCTGATGATGGGCGGCAGCTTCATCATCGGCCTGATCATCTTCGCCATCATCCTGGTGGTGAACTTCGTGGTGATCACCAAGGGCTCGACCCGCATCGCCGAGGTCTCGGCCCGCTTCACCCTGGACTCCATGCCGGGCAAGCAGATGGCCATCGACGCCGACCTGTCGTCGGGCCTGATCACCGAGGACCAGGCCAAGCTGCGCCGCAAGGAGCTGGAGCAGGAATCGACCTTCTTCGGCGCCATGGACGGCGCCTCCAAATTTGTGCGCGGCGACGCCGTGGCCGGTCTGATCATCGTCTTCATCAACATCATCGGCGGCATGCTGATCGGCGTGATGCAGCACGGCATGAGCGCCGGCGACGCCGCCAACGCCTATATTCAGCTGACCGTCGGCGACGGCCTGGTGACCCAGGTGCCGGCCATCATCATCTCGATCGCCGCCGGCTTCCTGGTGTCGAAGGCGGGCGTCGAAGGCTCTGCTGACAAGGCGCTGGTCGCGCAGCTGGCGACCAACCCGGTGTCGCTGGGCGTGGTGTCGGCCGCGTCCGGCCTGATCGGCCTGATCCCCGGCATGCCCCTGCTGCCGTTTGCCGCCCTGTCGCTGGGCACCGGCGTGCTGGCCTGGCGGCTGGGTCGGGCGCGGCTCAAGCCTCAGCCGACCGAGGCGGAGATCGCCGCCGCCAACGCCCCGCCCAAGGAGGACGTCGAGGAGCCGATCGGCACGGCGCTCGCCATCGACGAGGTCAAGATCGAGCTGGGCTATTCGCTGCTGGCGCTTATCAACGACCTGGAGGGCCGCCGCCTGACCGATCAGGTCCGCGCCCTGCGTCGCTCGCTGGCGCAGGAGTACGGCTTCGTCATGCCATCCGTGCGCATCCTGGACAATATGCGCCTGCCCAGCCAGGGCTACGCCATCCGCATCAAGGAGATGGAGGCCGGCGCCGGAGAGGTCCGCCTGGGCTCGCTGATGGCCATGGACCCGGCAGGCCGCCAGGTCGAACTGCCGGGCGAGCACACCAAGGAGCCCGCCTTCGGCTTGCCCGCGACCTGGATCGACGAATCCCTGCGCGAGGACGCCACCTTCCGCGGCTACACCATCGTCGATCCGTCGACGGTGCTGACCACGCACCTGACCGAGATCCTGAAGGAGAACATGGCCGACCTGCTCTCCTACGCCGAGGTGCAGAAGCTGCTGAAGGAGCTTCAGGGCGAGGAGAAGAAGCTGGTCGAGGAGCTGATCCCCTCGGTCGTCACCGTCACCACCCTGCAACGCGTGCTGCAGTCGCTGCTGCGCGAAAAGGTCTCGATCCGCGACCTGGCCTCGATCCTGGAAGGTTTGGCCGAGGCGGCGCCGCACACCTCGTCGGTCACCCAGCTGGTCGAGCACGTCCGCACCCGCCTGGCGCGTCAGCTGTGCTGGCAGCACAAGGGCATGGACGGCGCCCTGCCCATCGTCACCCTGTCGCCCGAATGGGAGCAGGCCTTCGCCGAGAGCCTGGTCGGCCCGGGCGAAGACAAGCAGCTGGCCATGGCGCCGTCACGGCTTCAGGACTTCATCCGCTCGGTGCGCGACGTGTTCGAGCGCGCCGCCATGTCGGGCGAGACCGGCGTGCTGCTGACCAGCCCCCAAACCCGCCCCTACGTCCGCTCGATCATCGAGCGGTTCCGCGGTCAGACGGTGGTGATGAGCCAGAACGAGGTGCACCCCCGCGCGCGTCTGCGCACCATCGGGGCGGTCTGACTGGACAAGCCCGACGCGCCCCGCCAAAGCTTCGGCGCATGAGCTGGGCCTTTCGCCAATCCCTGTCGGCCCTGGGCCGCTTCCTGCGCACCCCGTCGCTCAGCCGCACGATCGTCGCGCTGCTGACGGTGTCTCTGGCCCTGCTGCTCCTGATCAATGCGACGACGCTTGTGATGATCCAGCGCACCGCCGCCTTCAACGAGACGGTCGAGGACGGGCTACAGATCCGCCTGCAGGCCAAGGAGGCGCTGAACCTTCTGGTCGATGCGGAGACGGGCCAGCGAGGTTATCTGCTGACAGGCCGCGAAGAGTATCTGCGGATTCACAACGAGGCGCTGGAAGCTCTGCCGCCGGTGATGGAGTATCTGGATACGGCGACGCTGGATGATCCGGACCTGGCCCAGCGGCTGCTTCGTGTGCGCGAGATGGCCGACCAGCGCCTCGAGATCATGGAGCGAAGCATCGCTCTGTCGCGCGAGGGCCGCATCGGCGAAGCCGTACAGGTCGTGCGGTCCGGCGAAGGCAAGGCGCTGATGGACGCTATGCGCGCCGAGATCGCCGCCGTCGATGAGATCAAGGCCACGCGTCTGCAGTTTCGAACCCGTCAGTCGGAATGGGCGTCGGGGTTCACAGCCTTCATCAACGCCATGGGCGGCGTGCTGATTGTCATCTTCGCCGGAATGAGCCTGTGGCTGATGCGGCGCTATATCTTCGAACTGCAATCGGCCCGGGACGAAGTAAGCGCGCTGAACACGGGCCTTGAAGGCAAGGTCCGGGACCGCACCGCCGCCCTGACCCGCGCCAACGAGGAGATCCAGCGCTTCGCCTACATCGTCAGCCACGACCTGCGCGCGCCTCTAGTCAATGTGATGGGGTACACCTCCGAGCTGGAACAGGCCGGCAAGGCGCTGGAGCTGCAGATCAACAGGCTGGAGACGGCCAGTCCGGACCTGATCGAACAGGACGCCGTCATCGCCGTGCGCGAAGACGTGCCGGAGGCCATCGGCTTCATCCGCGCCTCGACCGGCAAGATGGACCGGCTGATCAACGCCATCCTGAAGCTGTCGCGAGACGGTCGGCGCACCCTGACGCCCGAGCCGCTGGACATGACCGAGATCTCGCAGACCATCGCCGACAGCGTGCGTCACCAGACCGACGCCGCCGACGCCGAGATCGTGGTCGCCCCCCTGCCCGGCCTGGTCAGCGACCGCCTGGCCGTCGAGCAGATCTTCGGCAATCTGATAGACAACGCCGTCAAATATCTGGACCCCGACCGACCCGGGCTGATCCGCATCGAGGGCGACGACCTCCCGGGCGGAGCCTGGGTGGAGTACCGCGTCATCGACAACGGCCGCGGCATATCCGAACGCGATCACGAGCGCATCTTCGAATTGTTCCGCCGCTCGGGCCGCCAGGATCGTCCGGGCGAAGGCCTGGGCCTGGCCTTCGTACGCAACAGCGCGCGCCGCCTGGGCGGCGACGTCGAAATCGAGTCCGAGCTTGGCAAGGGCTCGACTTTCCGTCTGAAATTCCCCAAACGCCTCATCCTGTCAGAGACCGGAGACACCCTATGACCACGCCTGTGAAGATCGTCATGGTCGAGGACGACCACGGTCACGCCAAGCTGATCGAAAAGAACATCCGGCGGGCCAACATCTCCAATGAGATCGCCCACTTCGCCGACGGCGGTTCGGCGATCGACTATCTCTTCTCGGCCGAGGTCCGGGCCAACGGTCCCATGCTCATTCTGCTGGACCTGAACCTTCCCGATATGTCGGGCACCGACATCCTGGAGAGGGTCAAGAGCGACGAACGCCTGCGTCGCGCTCCGGTCGTTATCCTCACCACCACCGACGACAAGGTCGAGATCCAGCGCTGCTACGACCTGGGCTGCAATGTCTACATCACCAAGCCCGTGGACTACGAAAGCTTCGCCGGCGCCATCCGCCAACTGGGCCTGTTCCTGTCGGTGATGCAGGCGCCAGAGATTGAGTGATCGGGACAGAGTGACGGAGATCACCACCCCTATCCGGCTGCTCTACATCGACGACGACCGCGGCCTGTCGCGGCTGGTCGAGAAGGAGCTGGGCCGCCACGGCTACGCCGTGACCTGCGCGCCCGACGGGGATGCGGGGCTGGAGACGCTGCGCGGCGGCGGCTTCGACATCTGCGCGCTGGACCACTACATGCCCGGCCGCGAGGGGCTGGACGTGCTGCCCGAGATCGTCGCCCTGCCCGAGGCGCCGCCGGTGGTCTATGTCACCGGGGCCCAGGAGGGCCGGATCGCCGTGGCCGCTCTGCGCGCCGGCGCCGCCGATTACGTGATCAAGGACGTCAGCGAGGACTTCACCGCCCTGCTGCGCTCGGCGCTGGAAGACGCCCTGACCCGCCGCCGCCTGGAGCGCGCCAACGCCGAGGCCCAGGAGCAGGTCCGCATCGCCCGCGACCGCGCCGAGGCCATGCTGCGCGAGGTCAACCACCGGGTCGGCAACTCTCTTCAGCTGGTTTCCAGCTTCATGGCCCTGCAGATGCGCCAGCTGGGCGACGAGGGCGCGCGCTCCGCCCTGCGCGAGGCCCAGGCCCGCATCGAGGCCGTGGCCCACGTCCACCGCCGCCTTTACGCCTCGGGCGACATGTCGACCGTGGCGATGGACGAATATCTGTGCGGTCTGATCGACGAGCTGGGCAAGTCCGTCGGGCCGGCCGGCGAGGCGCCGCGCCTAACGCTTCAGGCCGCGCCGATCTGCGTCAGCACAGACCAGGCCGTATCGTTGGGCGTGGTGGTGACGGAACTGGTCACCAACGCCGTCAAATACGCCTATGCGCCGGGCGAGACCGGCGAAATCCGCATCATCCTGAAACAGGGCGCCGACGGCCGCGCCTTGCTGACGGTCGAGGACGACGGCCCCGGCTTGGGCGACGGATCGGTCAAGGGAACCGGCCTGGGCGGCAAGATCATCTCGGCCATGGCCCAGGGTCTGCGCTCGGCGGTCGAATTCGACACGGCGCACAAAGGTGTCCGAGCCCGCTTGGCGTTCGACCTTTAAGCTGTCGCCATGCTCGATTTCGGCCCTCGCAATCCCGCCCTGACCTATCGCCACCGCGCCGCCGCCTTCGGCCTGGTGGAGCGCGACGGCCGGCTGGCTTGCGTTCGGGTGGAGCGCGAGAGCGGCGCCTATTTCGACCTGCCCGGCGGGGCCGTGGACGGCGCCGAAACGGAGGCCGAGGCCCTGGCGCGCGAGTTCATCGAGGAGACTGGCCTGACCATCACGCCGCGCGACCGTATCGCCGAGGCCGGCCAGCACTTCCTGAAGTCGGACGGCGAGCCCGTCTACAATGTCGGCGGATTCTGGACCGCCGAGGTCGTCTCGGAGGATGCGGCCGCCAAGTGCGAGGACGACCATCAGTTGGTTTGGCTCGACCCCGCCTACGCCCTGGCCCACCTGCGCCACGACGCCCACGCCTGGGCTGTCGCCGCCTGGATGCGGCGCTGATCATCCGGTTCCATGGGCCAGGTCACGAAAGCGTGGCCAGTCGATCCGGAACGCCTTGAGCAAAAAGCCGTTTTCTCGTCCGAAGCGCGGCCATGACGGCCCGCAACCGGAAGGATGATCATCATGGCCGATCACGATCGCGTCGAAGGCGCCGCCAAGAACATGGGCGGCAAGGTCAAAGAAGCCGCAGGCAATGTCACCGGCGACGAGAAGCTGAAAGCCGAAGGCAAGGCGGATCAGCTCGAGGGCAAGGTCCAGAACACCGTCGGCGGGGTGAAGGACGCCCTGCGCGGCAAGGACTGATCTGGCCCCTCAGGATGACGTCCGGACGCCGCCGCAAGGCGGCGTCTTTTTTTGCATGCTTCGCCGATCAGAAGTCGAGGTCGTCATACCAGGAAGCGGGCGCTGATCCCGGGAACCGATCGGCCAGGAGGGTGCGGAATCCGGGCCGCGATTTGACTTTGGAGTACCACAGCTTGAGCGACGGCCAGACGCCCCAATTGACCTCGCCGAAATAGTCCAGCACCGACAGATGGGCGGCGGCGACCAGGTCCGCCTGGCTGAGCCGCCGCCCGGCCAGCCATTCGCGGGCCGAGGCCAGGGGCTCCAGCTCGCCCAGATGCGCGCGCAGCGCCTCGCGCCCCTCGCGCAGCAGCCGGGCGTCGGGCGAGCCCAGACGCAGCAGCGGCTTCTCCATCCGCTCGTGCAGCAGGACGGCGTTGACCTCGTCCATGAAGCGGCGCTCGAACCAGCCGACCAGACGGCGCGCCTCGGCGCGCTCGGCGGGGTCGGAAGCCAGCAGCAGGTCGCCCTTGGCGCGGTCCTCGATCCAGCCGAAGATGGCGGCGGTCTCGCACAGGGTCAGCGACTTGCCGCGTTCGGTGACCTCAAGAACCGGCGGCATGCCCGAGGGGTTCATGTCGCCCAGGGGGCAATCGGGCTCCCACGGGCGGACGGCCGTCTCCTGAAACTCGATTTTGGCTTCGCCCAGCGCCAGACGCGCCGCGCGAGAGGCGGGGTCGAAGGCGAAGTGGAACAGGACGGCGGTCGCGGACATCGTCTGAAAGTCCTGCGCCCGACAGGCTTAAGGACGTGTTTACCGCGTCACGACCAGGGACCGCTCGGCGCGGGGGCGGACGCGGGGATGGGCGCATGAGCTTCACGCGACACTCCGCCCCTGGGGTCGGCGTGGATCAGGATGTCGGCGCCCGGGAAGCGCTCGGCGATGCGGCCCTCGGCCTCGACCACGATGGCGTGGGCCTGTTCCAGCGTCAGGGCGGGATCCAGGTCGACATGCATCTGCACGATCAGCACAGGGCCTGAGCGGCGCGCGCGCAGCTGATGCACCCCGCCGACACGGGGATCGGCCAGCACCGCCTGGGCCACCGCGGCGCGGTCCTCGGCTGGTGCGGCGCGATCCAGCAGTTGGTCAGCGGCGGGGCGAAGCACGCCCAGCGCGCCCCAGAACAGCCAGACCGCCACGATCAGCCCGGCCGCCGCATCCAGTCCGGGCGCGCCGAGATAGGCACCCGAGACGAGGCCGATCAGCACCACGACATTGGCGGCCAGATCGGCGCTGTAGTGGGCGCGGTCGCCGGTGACGGCCAGCGAGCCGCTGGCCTTGATGGCGCGGGTCTGCATCCACACCAGCCAGGCGGTGACGCCGATGGCGATGACCATGACCCCGACGGCCCAGCCGCCCGAGGTCACCGGGCGCGGGTCGGCGATGCGCTGAACCGCCTCCCAGCCGATGAAGATGGCTGACGCGAACACCAGGCCCGCCTGGACCAGGGCGGCCATGGCCTCACCCTTGCCGCGACCGTAGCGATGCTGCTCGTCAGGCGGGGCGGCGGCCCAGCGCACGGCGAAGAAGGTGGCCAGCGAAGCGAACAGGTCCAGCGCCGAGTCCGCCAGCGACGCCAGCACGGCCACCGACCCCGAGGCGCCCAGGGCGAAGGTCTTGAGCAGGATCAGCCCCAGCGCCACGGCGACCGAGATGCGCGTGATCCTCCGCGTCGCCAGCCGGCCGGCGGCCAAGGAATCGACCGGGGTGTCGGGCGCGGGCGGCGGCGTGTCTGAGGCGGGCGTGCTCATGACCCGCCTTGTCGCGCAAATCGCGCCGGCTCGCCACCACCCGGACAGAGAACCGAAATAGGCGCCGCCCCCGTCTCGCGCGCCCGGTCGCGAGCCGCTAGGGAGAGGGTCTCAACCTTGGGAGACGAGATGTCGGACTGGCTGTCGGCGCTGATCCTGGGCCTGGTCGAGGGCCTGACCGAATTCATCCCCGTGTCGTCGACCGGGCACCTGCTGCTGCTGGGCCATTTCATCGGCTTCCAGAGCACGGGCAAGACGTTCGAGATCGTCATCCAGCTGGGCGCGATCCTGGCCATCATCAGCATCTATCTGAAGCGGCTGTGGGTGCTGGCCATCCGCTGGCCCACCGATCCCAAGGTGCGACACTTCCTGATCGGCATCGGCCTGGCCTTTTTGCCGGCCGCCTTCGCCGGGGTGGTGATGTACGACATCATCAAGGAGATTTTCTTCGAGACGCCCGCCATCATCTGCATCGCCCTGATCGTCGGCGGGGTGCTCTTGCTGCTGCTGGACCGGATGAAGAAGGTCCCGACCTATCTGAACGCCGAGACCTATCCGTTCCGGGTCTATCTGCTGATCGGCCTGTTCCAGTGCCTGGCCCTGCTGCCGGGCGTGTCGCGCTCGGGCGCCACCATCGCCGGCGGCCTGCTGCTGGGGACCGACAAGCGCTCGGCGGCGGAGTTCACCTTCTTCCTGGCCCTGCCGACCATGGGCGGGGCGGTGGCCTATGACCTGTTCCAGAACCGAAATCTGCTGGACTTCACCGATCTGGGTCTGATCGCCGTCGGGTTCGTCGCCGCCTTCGTCACCGCCCTGCTCGTGGTTCGGTTCCTGCTCGACTTCGTGTCGCGCCACGGCTTTGCGCCCTTCGCCTGGTGGCGGATCGCGGTCGGCGTGGCGGGCCTGGTCGGCCTGGCGCTCACCGGGGCTTTCTGAGCCGGTCTACGCGGGACCAGACACCCAGCCCCTCAGGACTGCGAAGCGGCGAAGGCCACGCGTGCGGCGCCCAAAAGCGCGGCGTGCTTGTGCAGAATGACCTGCGTCGGAATGGCCTTCATATAGTCCTGATACCGGCCCTTGCGCTCGAACCGTTCGCGGAACGGGCTGGCCTGGAGGAAGTCCAAGATGCGCGGCGCGATGCCGCCGCCGACATAGACCCCGCCACGCGCGCCCGTCGTCAGGGCGATGTCTCCGGCCACGGCGCCCAGGATGGCGCAGAAGCGCGCCAGGGTGTGACCGCAGGCGCTGCGCGGATCGGCCAGGGCGTCAGCCGTGATCTGGGCCGGGTCGTCGATGTGGGTCTCGCGGCCTTCGATCTCGGCGATGGCGCGGTGCATGTTCAGCAGGCCCGGCCCGCAGATAAGCCGCTCGATCGACACCCGGCCATAGCGGCGGCGCAGGATTCGCAGGATCTCGTCCTCGACCTCGTCGCCCGGCGCGAAACAGGCGTGGCCGCCCTCGCTGGGCATGGCCATCTCGCGGCCCGAGGCGTCGCGCACCAGGGCCGAGACGCCGAAACCGGTGCCGGGCCCCAGCACGGCGATGGTCGCGTGCGGATCGCCCTGCTCGGGTCCGCCCAGCGAGGCCAGCTCTTCCTTGGGCACCACCGGCGCGCCCCAGGCCACCGCCTCGAAGTCGTTGATCAGCTTGGCCGGCGTCAGGCCCAGCGTGCTCAGTTCGGTTTCCGTCACCGCCCAGGGCGAGTTGGTCAGGTCGATGGCCCCGTCCGTCACCGGCCCCGCCACCGCGATCACGCCGGACGTCGGCCGCGTGTCGCACCCCTTCAGATAGGCCTCCACCCCCTCCAGGAAGGTCGGATAGCTTTCGGCCGGAAAGCTGTCGTGGTGCTCCAGCACCGGCCGGCCTTCCTCAAGCCGCGCCAGGGCGAAACGGGCGTTTGTCCCGCCCACGTCGCCGACCAGCACGATGTCGTCCTTGGAGGGTTTCATCCTGAATCCTTTTTGGCCCTATCGCTCGGCTCGCGGAGCCTCGCTGCTTGAGGGCGCCCGATCTTGGCGATCAGGCGTCCACGGCTCGGTCGTTGACGTTGTTGTCGGGCGGGGTGTCGATCTGGGCGCTGCCGCCCGGCGTTTCGGTGAAACAGACCGAGGCGCCTTCCTCGGCGGTGCTCACGACCTGGCGGAAGGCGCCGAACAGCTCGCGGCCATAGCCCCAGGCCGAGCCCGTGGCGTGGGCGTCGGACCGCCGGGCCGGCGCGCGGGCGTTCAGGTCCACGCCCACCGTCGTCAGCACCCCGGCCTCTGGATCCAGCCGGATGATGTCGCCGTCCTGGACCCGCGCCAGCAACCCGCCGGCCAGGGCCTCGGGGCTGACGTGGATCGCCGCCGGGGTCTTGCCCGAGGCGCCGGACATCCGCCCGTCGGTGACGAAGGCGACCTTGAAGCCCTTATCCTGAAGCACGCTGAGCGCCGGCGACAGGCTGTGCAGCTCGGGCATGCCGTTCGCCTTGGGCCCCTGGAAGCGCAGCACGACCACCACGTCGCGGTCCAGCTTGCCGTCCCGGAACGCCTGCAGCGCGTCTTCCTGGGTTTCGAACACGGCGGCGGGCGCCTCGACGATCCGGTTCTCGGGCTTGACCGCGCTGATCTTGATCACGGCCCGGCCCAGGTCGCCCTGGACCAGCCGCAGACCGCCCTCGCGGTCGAATGGATCCGAGGCGGGACGCAGGATCGACAGGTCCAGGCTCTCCTCGACGCCGTCCTTCCAGACCAGTTCGCCGTCGATCATCGCCGGCTCCTGGAAATAGGCCTCGATGCCGGCGCCCATCACGGTCTGGACGTCGCTGTGGATGTGACCCGCCTTCGCCAGTTCGCGCGCCACGAAGGCCACGCCGCCGGCGGCCTGGAAGGCGTTCACATCGGCCGAGCCGTTGGGATAGACGCGCGCCAGCAGCGGCGTCACCGACGACAGCTCGTCCATGTCGGTCCAGTCGATCAGCACCCCCGCCGAGCGCGCCATGGCGACCAGGTGGATGGCGTGGTTGGTCGATCCGCCCGTAGCCAGCAGAGCCACGATCATGTTGACGATGGACTTCTCGGAGATGACGTCGGCCATCCGCCCACGCCCCTCGCGCGCCAGCTCGACCGCCCGCTTGGCCGCCGCCGCCGTCAGGGCGTCGCGCAGGCCGGTCTCGGGGTGGACGAAGGCGGTGGAGGGCAGGTGCAACCCGCCCAGCTCCATCATCATCTGGTTGGAGTTGGCCGTGCCGTAGAAGGTGCAGGTGCCGGGCGAATGATAGCTGCCGATCTCGCTTTCCAGCAGGGTCGCGCGGTCCACCTTGTCCTGGGCGTACAGGGCGCGGATGCGCGCCTTCTCCGCATTGGGAATGCCCGACGGCATGGGGCCGGCCGGGGCGAAGACCACCGGCAGATGGCCGAACGCCAAGGCGCCCATGAACAGGCCGGGGACGATCTTGTCGCAGACGCCCAGCATCAGGCCGGCGTCGAAGGCGTCGTGGGTCAGGGCGACGCCCGTCGACATGGCGATCACGTCGCGGCTGAACAGGCTCAGCTCCATGCCGGGCCGACCCTGGGTCACGCCGTCGCACATGGCCGGGGTGCCGCCCGCGACCTGGGCCGTGGCGTTCACTTCGCGCACCGCCTGGCGGACGATCTCGGGAAAGCGCTCGAACGGCTGATGGGCGGACAGCATGTCGTTGTAGGCGGTGACGACGCCAACGTTGGGCTGGGCGCCCGACATGGCGTTCAGCTTGTCCTTGACCGGGGCGCCGGCGAAGGCGTGGGCCCAGTTGGCGCAGCTCAGCTTGGCGCGGCCGGGCCGGGACGATCCGGCGGCGTCCATGCGGCGCAGATAGTCGGCGCGTGTCTCGGCGCTGCGTTCGACGATGCGGGCGGTGACGCGTTCGACGACGGGGTTCAGGGCCATCAGGCGGCCTCCGTCCAATAGACTTCAAGGGGCGTATTCGCCGCGATCAGGGCGGCGATGGGCGTGACGGCGGGATCGCCCTGGGCCTCACGCTCGAACACCGCGCGCTTCTCGGTGCCGGTGATGGCGAGGATCACGCGCCCGGCCTGGGCCAGATAGGGCAGGTTGATCGACAGCCGCTCCATCGACGGCGCCATGCCGTCGCGGCCTTGAGGCACGCCGTAGACGGCGGGCGGCAAGCCAGGGATCAGCAGGGTCTTCAGCGTGGGGTTTTGGGGGAACATGGAGCAGATATGGCCATCGCCCCCCATGCCGAGAAGGACCGCGTCGAAACGCGCACCCTCGGCCGCCAGGGCCTGCGTCGCCAGGGCTGCCGCGCGATCCACCGTCACCTCGGGGTGGAACAGCGGCACGAAGCGCGCGGCCGAGGCGGGTCCGGTAAGCAGGGCCCGCTTCAGCAGGGCGGCGTTGGACTCCGGCGAGCTCTCGGGGACGTAGCGCTCGTCGATCAGGGTGGCCGTGACGCGCGACCAGTCGATCTGCGCCTGCCGCATCCGCTCATAGATCGGCGCCGGCGTCGATCCGCCCGACCCGGCGAAGACCGCGCGGCCGTTGGCTGCGATGGCCTGGGCCATTGTCTCGATCAGGCGGTCGGCGCAGGCCTGAGCCCAGTCGGCGGCGGTCGGAAGCGTCCGGAACTCAGTCATTGCGCGTATTCCACTGGCGGCCCGTGCGCGACAGCAGCAGGTCGGCGCTTTCCGGACCCCAGGTCCCCGGCTGATAGTCTTCGGTCTTGATGCCGGCCCCAGCCCAGGCCTCCGCAACCTCGTCGACCCAGCGCCACGCCTGCTCGGCCTCGTCGCGGCGCACGAACAAGGTGGAGTCGCCGTTCATGGCGTCCAGCAACAGGCGCTCATAGGCGATGCGGCGGCGCGGCGGCGCGGCGTTCTTGCCGTCCACCCCCCAAGACAGGCTCATCTGGATCGGCTGCAGCTTCATGCGCCGCTCCAACCCCGGCTGCTTGTTCATGACCGACAGCGAGATGTCCTCGTCGGGCTGAAGCTCGATGATCAGTCGGTTGTCCTGAACCTGGCCGCGCTCGCCGTGGCCGAAGATGGAGTGCGGCACGGCTTTGAACTGGATGACGATCTCGGTGCGCTTCTCGGCCAGGCGCTTGCCGGTGCGCATGAAGAAGGGCACGCCGGCCCAGCGCCAGTTGTCGACGTCGGCGCGGATAGCCACGAAGGTCTCTGTGTCTGAAGGCTCGCCGCGCTCCTCGTCATAGCCCTTGACCGGTTTTCCATCGACCTCGCCGGCGACGTATTGGCCGCGTACGGTGACGCGCTCGGCCTCCTCGGGCGTGATGCGGCGCAGGGACCGCAGCACCTTGACCTTCTCGTTGCGCACCGAGTCGGGGTCCAGGTCGCTGGGGGGCTCCATGGCGACCAGGCACAGCAGCTGCAGCATGTGGTTCTGCAGCATGTCCTTCAGGGCGCCGTACTCGTCGTAATAGGGCCAGCGGTCGCCGACGCCCACGGTCTCGCCCACCGTGATCTGGACGTGGTCGACGGTCAGATTGTTCCACAGCGGCTCGAACACGACGTTGCCGAACCGCAGGGCGATCAGGTTCTGGACGGTCTCCTTGCCCAGATAGTGGTCGATGCGGAACACCTGGTCCTCGCGGAACGCCTCGGCCACGGCGTCGTCGATCTCGAGGAAGGAGGCCAGGTCGCGGCCGACCGGCTTCTCCAGCACGATGCGGCAGTTGCGCTCGGCTAGGCCGGCGCCCTTCATCGCCTTGACGATGCGGGCGTACAGCGAGGGCGACACGGCTAGGAAGGAGGTGACCTCGCCGTCGCCGACCTTGGCCTTCAGCGGCTTCAGGCTTTTGGCGTCGGTGGCGTCGACCGCCAGATAGTCCAGCCGCGTCTCCAGCCGGGACCAGGCCTCGGCGTCCCAGGCGTCGGCCGCCTCAGCGCGAGGCTGGACCGCCTCGCGCACCTTGGCGACATATTCCTCGGCGGTTTCCTCGGAGCGCGCGGCGCCGATGATCTTGAGCCCCTCGGCCAAAAGGCCGTCGCGCTCCAGGAAGTAGAGCGACGGCAGAAGCATCCGCATCGCCAGGTCGCCGCCGCCGCCGAAGAGCACCAATGCCGCCATGCGCGATCGTTTCCTTCCAGGAGCGCGGCCCGATGACCGCCTTCAGGGTGAGTGTTTGGCCGTTGCGGCCCGCGAGGCCAACACGTCCAGGACATCCTGAAACACCATGTTACGGGCGCGCAGCAGGACGAGCAGGTGATAGACCAAATCCGCGGCCTCGCTGGCGAGTTCCGAATCCGGTCCAGCGGCGCCGGCCAGGGCCGTTTCGACACCCTCTTCGCCGACCTTCTGGGCCACGCGCTTGGACCCCTCGGCGATCAGGCGGGCGGTCCAGCTTTCGGCCGGATCGGCGCCGGCCCGTTCGGCGATGGTCTGCTCCAGGCGCGCCACGCGGCCCAGGCCCGGCGCGTCCTCGTCGCCGAAACAGCTGATGCGGTTCAGGTGGCAGGCGTTGCCGACGGGGCGGACCTTCACCACCAGGGCGTCGCCGTCGCAGTCGGGCGTGATCGAAACCACGTGCAGCCGGTCGCCCGAGGTCTCGCCCTTCCTCCACCGCCCGCCGCGCGAGCGCGAGAAGAAGGTGGCCTCACCGGATTGGATCGTCTCGTTCAGGGCGGCGCGGTCCATATAGGCAAGGGTCAGCACCTGCAGGGTCGCGGCGTCCTGCACCACGGCCGGGATCAGGCCGTCGCCCTTGGCGAAATCAAGCGCTTCGGGATCAATCACAGCCGCACCTCCACGCCTTCGTCGGCGAGATATCGCTTCAGGTCGGGGATGGCGATGGCGCCGGTGTGAAAGACGCTGGCGGCCAGGGCGCCCGATACGTCGGCCGTGTCGAACACGTCCCGGAAATCCTGCGGCGAGCCGGCCCCGCCCGAGGCCACCAGCGGAATGGTCAGGCGCGTGCGCGCCGCGGCCAGCTGTTCGACATCGTAGCCCTTTCGCACCCCGTCGCGGTCGATGCAGTTCAGCACGATCTCGCCGGCGCCGAGCTGTTGGGCCTGCACGATCCACTCCATTGTCAGCCATCCCGCCCCGCGGCGGCGGTCGGGATCGCCCGTGTACTGGTGCACGCGCCAGTCGCCGTCCTCGAACACGCTGTCGACGCCGACGACGACGCACTGTCGGCCCAGGCGCTCGGCCATTTCGCCTATCAGCTCGGGACGCTCCAGGGCCGGCGAGTTGATCGAGACCTTGTCCGCGCCGTGATCCAGGCATCGCGCGGCCTGATCGACCGATCGGACGCCGCCCGCCACGCAGAAGGGGATGTCCAGCAGACGCGCCACGTCCTCGACCCAGCCGTAGTCCAGCGTGCGGCCCTCGGGGCTGGCGGTGATGTCGTAGAAGACCAGTTCGTCGGCGCCTTGGTCGCGATAGCGCGCGGCAAGTTCTGCGGCGTCGCCCATGTCGCGGTGCCCCTCGAAGCGCACCCCCTTGACCACGCGGCCGTCCTTGACGTCCAGGCACGGGATGATGCGGCGCGCGACCATCAGTCCCGCTCGCGGCGCGCGGCCGTGATGGCGTCCGGCAGGGCGAAGCGGCCCTCATAGATCGCCCGGCCGACAATCACCCCGTGACAGCCCAGCGCCTTGATGGCGGTGATGTCGTCCAACGTCGCCACCCCGCCCGAAGCCTGAAGCACCAGATCGGGCCGGCGCATCCGGATGTCGGACAGCAGCTCCAGATTTGGCCCCGTCAGCGCCCCGTCGCGCGAAACGTCGGTGACGAGGACGTGCTTGATGCGGCCGACCGGATAGCGGTCCAGAACGCTGAACAGGTCCAGGCCCGAAGACTGGGTCCAGCCCTTCAGCGCCGGCGTCGGCACGCCGTCCTCGATGCGGACGTCGAAGGCCAGGGTCAGGTGCTCGGGCCCGAAGCGGTCCAGCCATTCCAGCACAGTCTCGGGCTGGCTGGCGGCCAGCGATCCCACGACCACGCGATCCACGCCCGCATCGAGCAGGGCCTCGACATCCGACACGGCGCGCACACCGCCGCCCGACTGGACCTTGAGGTCGATAGCCTGGGCCAGTTCGCCGATCAGGGCGTGCTGGCGCGCCTCACCGGCTTCGGCGCCGTCCAGATCGACGATGTGCACCCATTCGGCGCCGCCGGCCGCAAAGACGGCCAGACGCGCGGGCGGCTGGTCGTCATAGGTCGTCGCCTCGTCGAACCGGCCCTGCATCAGGCGCACGCAGACGCCGCCGCGCAGGTCGATGGCGGGATAGACGATCATGCGGGCAGCTCCAGAAAGTTCTTCAGAATGCGCGCTCCGGCCTGGCTGGAGCGTTCGGGGTGGAACTGACAGCCCCACCGATTGTCACGCCGCACCACCGCCGGCACCGGCCCGCCGTAGTCGGCGCGCGCCAGGGTGGCGGGGCCATCAGGGCAGACGAAGCCGTGCACGAAATAGGCGTAAGCGCCGTCCTCGATGCCCTCCAGCAGCGGATCCTCGCGCTCGATCGCCAGCGGCGACCAACCCATGTGCGGCACGGGCCTGTCGGCGGCCGGAACCATGGCCTCTACCCGACCGGGGATCAGGCCCAACAGCTCGGCCTCGCCCTCAGCGCTGGTCTCGAACAGCAGCTGCTGACCCAGACAGACGCCCAGGAAGGGACGCTCGAACGCCCGAATTGGGGCAATCAGCTCCAGTTCGCGCAGCCGGCCCATGGCGTAGGCGGCCGCGCCCACGCCGGGCAGGATCAGCCGCTCGGCCTCGGCGATCTCGTCGGCCGTCGCGACCAGCCGCACACGCGCGCCCAGCCGTTCCAGCGCGAACCGCACCGAGGCTGTGTTGCCCGCGCCATAGGCGATGAGGGACACGTTCATCCTTCTCCCCTCGTGGGAGAAGGTGGGCGCAGGAGGTGCTCGGATGAGGGGGTGGTTTCCAGCAGAGCGACGACGGAAGACAAGGTGGGCGTCCCCCTCATCCGTCTCGCTTCGCGAGCCACCTTCTCCCACGAGGGGAGAAGGGCGAATGTCGCCATCACAGCACCCCCTTGGTCGACGGCACCGCGTCGCCTTCGATGCGGATGGCCTGACGCAGGGCGCGGCCCAGGGCCTTGAAGACAGCCTCGGTCTTGTGGTGGTCGTCGTCGCCGGTGACCGTGACGTGGATCGCCGCGCCCAGGTGCTCGGCCAGCGACCGGATGACGTGGGCCGTCAGATCGGTGCGGTAGTCGCCGATGAAGGGCGTGTCGAACGCGCCCTGAAACACTGGATACGGCCGCCCGGACAGATCAATCGACACGCTGGCGTTCGCCTCGTCCATCGGCAGGACGAAGCCGTAGCGGGCGATGCCCCTGCGCTCGCCCAGCGCCTGTTTCAGCGCCTGACCCAGGGCGATGGCGGAATCCTCGATGGTGTGGTGTGGGTCGGTGTACAGGTCGCCTTCGCACGACAGACGCAGCGAGAAACCGCCGTGGGCGGCGACCTGCTCCAGCATATGATCGAAGAAGCCGACGCCGGTCTCGATGCGGACCGGGCCGCTCGAGTCCAGATCGACGGCGCAGACGATGCGCGTCTCCTTGGTGTCGCGCACGGCTTCGCCCAGACGGTGCGGGCGGCGGCGATCCGAGGCCAGGCCGAAGGCGGCCAGCACCCGGTCGTTGACCTCGGCCTTCAGCGACACGGGCAGACGCAGGCGCTCGCCCGACAGGTCGGCCTGGACGCCATAGGTCGTGAGCGCCGCCAGCGCGGCGGCGGGGTCGGCCGGTTGAGCGACGATGATCGGACCGACGCCGGGCTCGACCCGCATTTGACGCGACAGGGCGTCGACCAGCCGCCCGCGTTCGCGCCGCACGCCGGCGATGCGCGCCTGCGTCTCTATCATCCGCGACGGGTCCAGCGCCTGCAGCGCCAGCCGGATCAGCGGTTCGGGCAGGGCGTAGGGCTCCAGAACCGACGCGAGCCGCGCCAGGGTCGCCGGCTGGGCGATCGCCGCGCCGACGCGCGCGCCGGCCAGGCCATAGGCCAGCGACAGGCTGCGCAGCACGACCAGGTTGGAGTGGTCAGCGGCCACGGTGGCGGCCGAGGCGCTGTCGGAAAATTCGATCAGCCCTTCGTCGACGACGAGCAGAGCGGGAGCGGTCCGCGCCGCCATCTCGGCGACCGCGTCGGGCGATCCGAGGGCGCGCACGACGACGGCCACGGTCGGGCCGCGCGACGGATAGATGGCCGCCAGGGCCGCATAGGGCTCGCCCTTCGGCGCCTCGACCGAGCCGCTTTCGCGAGCAGCCAGACGCCAGACCAGCTCCAGCCCGTGGGTCAGGCCGCGCACCGGCAGGACCTGTTCGACCGGCGCGGCGTAAATCGCGGCCATGCGCGCAGCCAACGTCCTAGCCTCGGCCGGATAGCGGTCCAGGCCGTCACCGCCGGACACCAGCGGAGGAAAGGGCGCGGGCAGGCTCATCCCTCGCTCCTCAGATCGGCCGAGCGGGCGTGGGCCTCCAGGCCTTCCAGACGCGCCAGACGCGCCGCGATGGGGCCCAGGGCGCGGGCGCCGGCGGCGTTCACCTGCTGGATCGACATGCTGGTCATGAAGCTGGCGGTGGTCACGCCGCCCAGGGTGCGCGCGGCTCCGTCGGTCGGCAGGACGTGGCTGGGTCCGGCGGCGTAGTCGCCCAGGGTCTCGGCGGCGTGGCGACCGACAAAGACCGCGCCGGCGGCCTGGATGGCGGGGACCATCTCCTCGGCCTCCTCGACCTGAAGCGCCAGGTGCTCGGGGCCGTACAGATTGATCGCCTCGACGGCGGCGTCCAGGTCGCGCACCAGGATGGCGCGGCCTTCCTCCAGCGAGGCGCGCGCGATCGCTTCGCGCGGCAGGCCGGCGACCTGGCGTTCGACCTCGGTCAGGACATAGTCGAGATTGGCGCGGCTGGTGGAGACCAGGATGACCTGGGCGTCCGCATCGTGCTCGGCCTGGCTCAGCAGGTCGGCGGCGGCGATCTCGGGTGCCGAGTCGCGGTCGATCACGACCATGAGCTCGGACGGACCTGCGGGCATATCCACGGCCGGGCCGCCCGGCAGGGCCGAAGCCTGCTTCTTGGCCTCGGCGACATAGACATTGCCGGGCCCGAACAGCTTGTCGCACGGTGGAATGAAGCCGTCGTCCAGCTGGACGCCGAAGGTCAGGGCGGCGATGGCCTGGGCACCGCCGATCAGCCAGATGGCGTCCAGCCCAGCCTCGCCCGCAGCCAGGATCATGGCCGGATGCACGCCGCCGTCTCGGTCGGGCGGGGTGACCGCCACGCGCGTTTCCACCCCGGCCACGCCGGCGGGAATGGCCAGCATCATCAGCGACGAGAACAAGGGCGTCGCTCCGCCGGGCGCATAGAGGCCGGCCCGCCCGATCGGCCGCCAGGCCAGTTTGGAGCGCACGCCGGGCGTCGTCTCGATCCAGGCCGTGTCGTCGGGCCGCGTCGCCTGATGGAAGACGCGGATGTTGTCAGCGGCCAGACGCAGGGCACGCGCATCGGCGGGCGCCAGGGCGGACCGCGCCTCGGCCACGGCCTGGTCGGTGACGGCGATGCGTCGGGGCGGAGCCTTGTCCAGCTTGACGGCCCAGTCGACCACGGCCGCGCCGCCGCGATCGCGCACGTCGTCCATGATGGCGCGCACTGTGTCAGTCACGTCGCCGGCGGTGCGGCGCGCGGGGCGGGCGAGGGCGGCGGCCTTGCCGGCCGCGTCGAGAGAAGTCCAGTCGATCCGCTTCATCACATCATCTTCTCGATGGGCAGGACCAGGATGGCCGAGGCGCCCTCGGCCTTCAGCGCCTCCAGCGTCTCCCAGAAGACCGCCTCCTGGCACACGGCGTGGACGGCCACGGCGTCTTCGCGGCCCGACAAGGGCATGACGGTCGGCGAACCTGCGCCCGGCAGGATGGCGGTGATACGGTCCAGGGCGGATCGCGGCGCGTTCAGCATGACGTATTTGGCGCCTTGCGAGGACACCACGCCGGCCATCCGCTCGATGACGCTCTCCAGCAGGTCGGTCAGCTCGGGTTCGGGCGCGATGGGCGAGCGGATCAGCACCGCCTGGCTCTCCAGCACCGTGTCCTGGGCCTTGAGGCCGTTGGCCTCCAGGGTCGCGCCGGTCGACACCAGATCGCAGATGGCGGCGGCCAGCTTAAGCCGGGGCGCGACCTCGACGGCGCCGCGCATGGTCACGATCTCGGCCGACACGCCCCGCTCGTCCAGGAAGCGGCGCAGGATCTTCGGATAGGAGGTGGCGATGCGCAGTCCATCCAGCGAGGTCGCGCCCTCATAGGCCAGGGCCGGCGGCGTCGCGATCTTCAGCGTGCAGCGGCCGAAGCCCAGCGGCATGATGATTTCTGCATTGGCCCCGCCGTTCTTGCCTTCCTCGAGCACGTTCTCGCCGACGATCCCCAGGTCGCAGACGCCGTCCGCGACAAACGTCGGAATGTCGTCGTCGCGCACCCGCAGCAGGTCGATCGGATAGTTCTCCACCCGATACAGCAGGTCGTTGTGGCCCTTGACCCACTTCAGACCCGCGTCGCGGATCAGGTCCAGGCTGCGGTCGGCCAGACGGCCGGATTTCTGGACGGCGATGCGAAGCCGTCCCTGCACGGTGCTCATGTCGGTTGCTCAGTCTTTCAGGCGGTCCAGCACCAGGCGATAGCCCTGGTGCGGCATGTCTTTCAGGGACCGGGCGACGCGCACCACGGTGGTTGGGCTGGCCGAGGCTTCGGCGGCGATCTCGCGATAGGACAGCGCGCCCGCATCCAGCAGCCGCGCCACGCGCCAGCGCTCGGCGAAGGCGCGCAGTTCCGACGGCGTGCACAGATCGGTCAGAAAGGCGTCGACCTCCTGCGGCGTCCTGAGGCTCAGGAGCGCGTCATAAAGGGCGGCGCGGTCGGGCGGGATGGTCATGGCGCGTTCCATTATGCTGTAACGATGGAACGGTCAAGGCGCGGAAGTCACCGTCGCAAATCTGCTTCAAGCTCAGTCGGGCGAGCCGACCGCCTTCATGGAGATGCCGGGGTCGGCCAGCCTATCGGCGTCCACCAGCGCGGCCTTACCGATCAGGAGCCGCCCACCCATGAACTCGGCGGGCGCATTGACCGCCTCCACGCACAAAAGCCGATCACCCCTCAGGTGAAACACGGCGAAGCCCGGCGACGTCGGATCACCGCGAACGATCTGGCGGTCGGCGCCGTAAGGCAGGCCGGCGATCTGAAGTTTGACGTCGTATTGGTCCGACCAGAACCAGGGCGTCTCCGGCGGCGGCGACGGGCGGCCGACGATGGAGGCCGCAGCCTGCTTGGCCTGCTCAAGCGCGTTCGGCACGCTCTCCAATCGGTGGCGGGCCCCGTCATGGACAGGCACGGGCCGGTTGGCGACATCCCCTATCGCATAGATGAACGGGTCGGAGCTGCGCGATGCCTCGTCGACGATCACGCCGTTGTCGCAGGCCAGGCCGGCCGACGCCGCCAGGCCGTCACACGACTCAGCGCCGATCCCCACCAGAATGACGTCGGCGCGGATCTCGCTTTCGTCGCTCAAACGCACAACGCCCGCGGCAAGCGATCGCACCTGAGCAGAGGTGATGATGTCTACGCCGTGGGCCCGATGCAGGGCGGTGAAGAAGTCGGACAAGGGCCTGGACGCCACCCGCGCCAGCACCCGGTCGAGGCGTTCGATCACCACCGCCTGGGCGCCTAGCGCGCGGGCGGAGGCCGCCGCCTCAAGCCCAACATAGCCGCCCCCGACGACCGCAAGCCGCCTCCCCGGGCCCAGCGCATTCTTCAGGCGCTCCGCGTCCGCCAGGGTCCGCAGCTCCAAGAGGCCTGGATCGTCTCCGCCGGGAATCGGCAACCGTCGCGCGGTCGAGCCGGTGGCCAGCACCAGCACGTCGTACGTCTCCACAGCGCCATCGGCGAAGGTGGCCGCCCGCGCCGCCGCATCGATGCCGACCGCCCTGACGCCCAGGCGCAGTTCGATGTCGTGCGCCGCGTAGAAGCTTTCCGGCCTCAGCAGCAGGTCGTCCAAACCCGCCTCGCCCTTGAGCCAGGCCTTGGACAGGGGCGGTCTTTGGTAGGGCGCCGCCGGCTCCTCCCCCGCCAGCACGATCGGTCCGGCGTGCCCGTACTGACGTAACAAGGCGGCCAGCGAACCACCCGCGTGGCCGGCTCCAATGATGAGAACCTTGGTCATGCCGCCCGATACGCCATCTCATTCGCTGTGGCGATGGTCGGGCAGCCATGGTCCAAGACGATTCTCCGACGGTTTGGTCTATAGTCGGCCCATGACCCCGCGCCCGGAGCCCCGCTGATGCTGCTGCCCTTCTTCGAGGCCCTGAGGCAGGCGCGCGTGCCGGTGTCGGTCAAGGAGTGGCTGCACCTGATGGAGGCTATGGATCGCGACCTGGCCGGGCGGCGGGTCGAGGACTTCTACCATCTGTCGCGCGCGGTGCTGGTCAAGGACGAGAAGCACTACGACCGGTTCGACCAGGCCTTCGGCAAGGCGTTCAAGGGGCTGGAGACGATCAGTGCGGGCGAGGAGATCTCGGCCGACATCCCCGAGGACTGGCTGCGGCTGCTGAACGAAAAATATCTGACGGACGAAGAGAAGGCCGAGATCGAGGCGCTCGGCGGCTTTGACAAGCTGATGGAGACGCTGAAGCAGCGTCTGGAGGAGCAGCACGGCCGCCACGAGGGCGGCAACAAGTGGATCGGCACCGGCGGGACCAGTCCCTTCGGCCACGGCGGCTACAATCCCGAGGGCGTGCGCATAGGCGGGCCCGGCCGGCAGGGCCGTGCGGTCAAGGTCTGGGAGAAGCGCGAGTATCGCAATCTGGACGACACGGTCGAATTGGGCACGCGCAACATCAAGGTGGCGCTGCGCCGCCTGCGCCGGTTTGCGCGCCAAGGCGCGGCCGAGGAACTGGACATCGACGGCACCATCGACGGCACGGCGCGCCAGGGCTGGCTGGACATCCACATGCGGCCCGAGCGGCGCAACACGATCAAGGTGCTGCTGTTCCTGGACGTCGGCGGCTCGATGGACGCCCATGTGAAGCTCTGCGAGGAGCTCTTCTCGGCGGCGCGCACCGAGTTCAAGAACCTGGAGTTCTTCTACTTCCACAACTGCCTCTACGAAGGGGTGTGGAAGGACAATCGCCGCCGCCACGCCGAGCGCACGCCGACCTGGGATCTGATCCACAAATACCCCGGCGACTGGCGCGCCATCTTTGTCGGCGATGCGACCATGAGCCCCTATGAGGTCACCATGCCCGGCGGCTCGGTCGAGCACTGGAACGAGGAGGCCGGCGCCGTGTGGCTGAAGCGGGCGCGCGAGCAGTGGGACAAGTCCGTGTGGCTGAATCCGACGCCCGAGAAATACTGGAGCTACACCGCATCGGTCGGCCTGATCGGCGAGGTGATGGAGCAGCGGATGTTCCCCCTGACGCTGGACGGGCTGGACCGGGCCATGCGGAGCCTGACAAGGTAGGGCTTCACACGCGGGAGGAACGGCGATGCTGGGCGCGATGATGGCGGCGGGACTACTGATGCAGCAGGTGGTCTGGGGCGCGCCGGCGGCCGCGCCGGCTCCCGAGCCTGAACCCGCGCCGGCTGTGGCCTCGACCGTGCCCGACTGGGGGCGAGCCGATCCCTTTGCCTGGGAGCGGTCGCAATGCAGCCCGCTGATCCGCGCAGCCGGTGAAGGCGCCGACGCCTGTCAGGCGCGGGTGCGCGCGACCTTGCGCGCTGAACTGGGCGATGACGCCCTGCCGGCCGCAATGCGCACCCAGCCGATGGAGGAGTGCGGCCCGGCGGGCGAGGCCGGCCGCTATCAGACCCAATGTCTGCCGCGCGAACGCACTGCCCAGGCGACCCCGACCGCGCCGCCTGAGCGCCGCTGCGACGTCCGCCCCCAGCGCACGGGCCGCGACGGCGCGGTAGGCTTTCAGGAAGTCTGCGAACCCCGGCCCGGCGAACAGCAGGGCCTCAGGATTAATCTCGGTGGGCGGGATTAGACCGTTCTATGGGAGCATCGATGTGAAAGCGTTCTGGTTGGGCGTCCGGGCGGGCTGGCGAGAGAGCGGTCTCGGCCCGGCCGGCGTTGTTGCGTGCGCTTGCTTCGGCGCCGTCGCTGCGGCGGTGCTGCTGGTCATGCGAGCGGTAGTCTGACGCACGCATGCTAACCCGTTCGAGGCCATATTCGGCGAGCTGCGCCGGCCCCGCCCAGCGCCAGACGCACTAGGGCCACGCAGTTGCGCGCCGTGTCGCATCGACAGGTTTCGCCCGCGATCTAGGGTTGCCGAATGAACGAAGCACCCTCGACCCGACCGACCGCCTTGCGCCGCCTCGGCTCCGTCATCGCCTGGACCGCCACGATCGCGCTGCCGATCCTGATATTCGCCCGCTACCAGGGTTGGATCGGCTAGGCGCGCTACGCGCCCGCCTCGTCCGGCCGCAGGGTCAGGACGCGCACGCCCGTCTTTGTCACCGCGACCGTGTGTTCGAACTGGGCCGACAGCTTTCCATCCTCGGTGACCACGGTCCAGCCGTCGTCCAGGGTGTCGACCCGGCGGCCGCCCTGGTTCAGCATCGGTTCGATGGTGAAGGTCATGCCTTCGCGCAGGGTCAGGCCGGTCCCCGCCTTTCCGAAGTGCAGGATCTGGGGATCTTCGTGCATCTCGCGCCCGATGCCGTGGCCGCAATAGTCGCGCACGACGGAATAGCCCGCCTGGCGGGCGTGGCGTTCGACCGCGTGGCCGATGTCGCCCAGGCGCGCGCCGGGGCGCACCGCGCGAATGCCCTTCCACATCGCCTCATAGGTCGTCCGCACCAGGCGTCTCGCAGGGGCATGGACAGCGCCGATCAGATAGGTCTTGCTGGAGTCGGCGATGAAGCCGTCCTTCTCCAGCGTGATGTCCAGATTGACGATGTCCCCGCCCTTCAGGACGTCGTCGGTCGAGGGCACGCCGTGGCAGACGACCTGGTTGATCGAACTGTTCAGCACGAAGCCATAGCCGTACTGGCCCTTGCTGGCCGGCCGGGCCTTCAGCTCGTCGACGATGAAGGTCTCGACCCTGTCGTTGATCTCCAAGGTGTTCAGACCGGTCAGGTCCAGTTGGTCCAGGTGGGTGAAGACCGACGCCAGCAGACGGCCGGACTGGGCCATCAGCTCGATCTCTTGCGGCGTCTTGATCATGCCGCTGCGCGGTTCGGGTCGACGCCGGCTGCCTTCAGCTCGCGCGCCATCAGCTCTTGAAACGACAGGCCGGGGTTCAGCTCGCACAGCATGCCCAGCCTGATCCAGAAGGCGGCCTGGCCGTTGATCGAGCGGCATGAGGCCTTGCTGGCGCGGCGCAGCTGTTCGTGCAGCTCATCCTCGATATTGACGATGCCCATGGGGCGGCTCCGACTATATGTTTTATATATTATTTGTATACGTTTCGACAGGCGACGCAAGGAGACGAGCGCAGCCCGCACGCTGCGCCATCACACCGCTTGGTCATTCGTGCTACTGCCCCGCCCGTGAGCGAGCGCCTGAAATCCTTCATTCGCGAGCGGGCTGCAGCGCTCGGCTTTGAGGCGTGCCGCTTCGCCTCGGCGGCCGCGCCGTGGGACGCCGGCGAGCGGCTGGCGCATTTCGTGGGCGAAGGCCGGCATGGCGACATGGGCTGGATGGAGACGACGCTGGAGCGGCGCGCCCACCCCACCGCCATGTGGCCCCAGGCGAAGACGGCGGTGGTGCTGGGCCTGAACTACGGGCCCGAGGCCGATCCCCTGCCGCAGATGGCCGATAGGTCGGCGGGCTATCTGTCGGTCTATGCGCGCGGCGACGACTATCACGAGATCATCAAGGGCCGACTCAAGACCCTGGCGGGGCAAATGGCGGCCCGCACCGGCCAGGACGTGAAGGTCTTCGTCGACACCGCGCCCCTGATGGAGAAGCCTCTGGCCCAGCGCGCCGGCCTGGGCTGGCAGGGCAAGCACACCAATTTGCTGAGCCGCAAGCACGGCAACTGGCTGTTCCTCGGCTCCATCCTGACCACGGCCGAGATCGAGCCGGATGTGCCCGAGGGCGAGCATTGCGGCTCGTGCACCGCCTGTCTGGACGCCTGTCCGACCGCCGCCTTTCCCGCGCCGTTCCAGCTGGATGCGCGGCGCTGCCTGTCCTACCTGACCATCGAGTTCGCCGGACCCTGGCCGGAAGAGTTTCGCGTGGCGACCGGCTCGCGCATCTACGGCTGCGATGACTGCCTGGCGGTCTGCCCGTGGAACAAGTTCGCCTCGGGCGCACGCGAGGCCCGGCTGCACGCCCGCGAGGCCCTGAACGCGCCGCGCCTGGCGGACCTGCTGGCGCTGGACGACCCCGCCTTCCGCGCTCTGTTCGCCAAGAGCCCGGTCAAGCGCATCGGCCGCGACCGCTTCATCCGCAATGTGCTCTACGCCGCCGGCAATGCGGGCGATGCGGCGCTGATCGCGCCGGTGGACGCACTGCGGGGTGATCCGAACCCCGTGGTGCGCGACGCGGCCGACTGGGCGCTGAGCCGCCTCTCAGGATCTCAGTCCTGGGTCGGCGCGGGCTTGGTGTCATCGCCGTAGGTCAGAGCCAGAAAGACGTCTTCCAGGTCCGGGTCCTCGGTGGTGATGTCGGCGATGGTCACACCGGCGGCGCGCACGGCGGCCAGCACCTGTTCGACCGACGCCTGCCCCTTGCGATAGGTGACGACGAAGGCGCCGTTAGGCCGGGCCACGGCCTCGAACCCGTTCAGCGCCGGCAGCCCGGTCAGTTCGCCTTCCGGCGTCACCACGACGTTGCGCGTGTCCAGCCGGCGCAGCAGCTGCACGGTCGGTTCGCAGGCCACGACCTCGCCGCGGTTGACGATGGCGATGGTGTCGCAGAGTTCCTGCGCTTCTTCCAGATAGTGGGTCGTCAGCACGATGGTGACGCCCTCGGCGTTGATGCGCCGGACGTATTCCCACAGCTGACGGCGCAGTTCGACGTCCACGCCGGCCGTCGGCTCGTCCAGGATCAGGATGGGCGGATTGTGCACCAGGGCCTTGGCCACCATCAGACGGCGCTTCATCCCGCCCGACAGCGCGCGCACATAGGCGTTGGCCTTGTCCGACAGGCCCAGCGCAGCCAGGAGCTCGTCGGACCGCCGCTCGTTGGCCGGCACCCCGTAGAAGCCGGCCTGCACCTCCAGCGACTCGCGCGGGGTGAAGAAGACGTCGGCCACAATCTCCTGAGGCACCACGCCCAGCGCGGCGCGGGCGTCGCGCGGCTGGCGGTCGATGTCGCGGCCCCAGATTGAGACCTGACCGTCGGACTTGTTCACCACGCCGGCCAGGATGTTGATCAGCGTCGACTTGCCGGCGCCGTTGGGGCCCAGAAGACCGAACATCGAGCCGCGCGGGATGACCAGATCCACGCCCTTCAGCGCGGTCTTGGCGGGCGACTTCTTGGACGCGGCGTAGGTCTTCTTCAGCCCCCGGACTTCGATGGCGTTGTCAGGCAGGGCGGCGGCGTCGAACATCGGCGGGCGTCTCGGCTTGGAATGGGGGCGCGGCGGTTTGACCCGGTCCCGTGCGCGGCATAGGTATGCCCCCAACCCCTCAACGCCAAGGCCGCGTCACCAAAATGCCGACCCGCTCAGCGCCCGTCCCCGCTCAGTCCCTCATTCCACCGCCCGAGCAGATCGTCGTCCCCACCAAGCGCGTGGCCTGCGACGGGGGCGGCGGCGCCCTCGGCCATCCGCTGGTCTATATGGACATGGGCGAGGACGACTTCGTGGAGTGCGCCTATTGCGACCGCCGCTTCGTCCTGGCCGCCGACGCGCACCCCGAGGACGAGTATCACGACCCTGCAGCCCGGCCACCCGAGGCGCACTGAACCGCGTCTGACGCAGCCGTTACGACATTTGAGCCCGCGTTCTCCCCGCGGCGCCGTATAGAACCGTCTCGCCGCCCCCTCCCCGGCCGGAGACCTATCCATGCGCTATCTGCACACCATGGTCCGCGTGACGGACATCGACGCCTCGCTGCGCTTCTACTGCGACCTGCTGGGTCTGCAGGAGGTGCGGCGCATGGAGAACGAGGCCGGGCGTTTCACCCTGGTCTTTCTGGCGGCGCCCAAGGATCTGGACCGGTCGGCCGCTGAGCGTTCGCCCGAGGTGGAGCTGACGTTCAACTGGGACCCCGAGACCTATTCCGGCGGCCGCAACTTCGGCCACCTGGCCTACAAGGTCGACGACATCTACGCCGCCTGCCAGCGGCTGATGGATGGCGGTGTCACGATCAACCGTCCGCCGCGCGACGGCCGCATGGCCTTTGTGCGGTCGCCGGACGGCATTTCGGTCGAGCTGCTGCAGGAAGGCGAGCCTCTGGCTCCAGCCGAGCCCTGGGCCTCGATGGCGAACACGGGCGAATGGTGAGCCTGCGTCGTCTGGCGCCGTTGGCGCCGCTGGCCCTGCTGGCCGCCTGCGCCTCGACCACCGAGACTCACCCGTCGAGGACCGCGACCGAGCAAATTCTGGTCGCGCGCGCCGCCGATCGCGCGGTCGAGGGCCTGACCATCCCCGCGCCGATCTCGGCTCGGGTCTTCGTCGACGACGCCTATTTCCGCGCCGAGAACGCGCCGTACGCCGTCAGCGCCATCCGGGGCGCGCTTTCAGAGGCCGGCTATTCCCTGGCCAACAACCGCGACCAGGCCGACGTCATTTTCGAGCTGCGCGCCGGCGCCCTTTCGCTGGAGCAGATGCGGCGCGTCTTCGGCCTGCCGGAGATGCGGGTGCCGATCAACGACACCTTCAACATCGTCTCCCTGCCCGAGCTGTCGATCTACAGCCACCGCGACCGCGTCGGCGTGGCCGAGTTTTCGGGCTTCATCTACGAAGCGAAGACAGGCGCTCCGCTGGGCGGCGTCACGCCGATGATCGGCCGATACCGCATCCGCAGCCACAAGCTGTTCATGATGTTCACCTTTGGACAGCAGGCGGCCCAGCCCGGAGAGCGCGAGCCCGGGTCGAGCTGGAAAGAGTTCTGATCGAAGGCGGCTGACGTGAAGCGATCCGCCTCCTATGTTCGCCGCCATGACCGACGCCGCATCCGAATCCGCTGACCGCACCCTGACGCAGGACGGCCCGCCGCTGCGGCTGTGGATGATCGACGCCTCGGCCTATATCTTCCGCGCCTATCACGCCCTGCCGCCCCTGACGCGCAAGTCTGACGGCCTGCCGGTCGGGGCGGTCCAGGGCTACTGCAACATGCTGTGGAAGCTGCTCAAGGACATGAAGGGCGAGGACGGGCCGACCCATCTGGTCGCCATCTTCGACCATTCCGAGAAGACGTTCAGGAACACCCTGTACGATCAGTACAAGGCCCACCGCCCGCCGCCGCCCGAGGACCTCGTGCCGCAGTTCCCGATGGTGCGAGAGGCGACGGCGGCCTTTGGCGTCCATTGCGTCGAACTGCCCGGCTATGAGGCCGACGACCTGATCGCCACCTATGCCTGCAAGGCCCGCGACGCCGGCGGCGAGGCCGTCATCGTCTCATCCGACAAAGACCTGATGCAGCTGATCGGGCCGACGGTGGTCATGTACGACCCGATGAAGGACCGACGACTGGGCGAAGAGGCGGTGATGGAGAAGTTCGGCGTGACGCCGGACAAGATGGTCGATCTTCAAGCCCTGATCGGCGACAGCGTCGACAACGTGCCCGGCGCGCCCGGCATCGGACCCAAGACCGCCGCCCAGCTTCTGGACGAATACGGCGACCTCGATACGCTGCTGGCGCGCGCCGAAGAGATCAAACAGCCCAAGCGGCGTCAGACCCTGATCGACTTCGCCGACCAGATCCGCCTGTCGCGCGAACTAGTCCGGCTGACCTGCGATGCGCCGGCGCCGGAGGCCATCGACGACTTCGTCGTGCGCGACCCCGATCCCGAGACCCTGGGCGCCTTCCTGGAGAAGATGGAGTTCCGAGGCCTCAGCCGTCGGGTGGGCGACGGCAAGGCCCCTGCGCGCGAGGGCTCGGCCTTCGTGCGTCAGCCCACGGCCCCCGTTCTGACGCCGCGCTACGCCCCCGCCGAGGTGGCGACGCCGGCCGAGCCGCAGTCCTTCGACCATGACGCCTATGAGTGCGTGCAGACCCTCGAGGCGCTGGACGCCTGGATCGAGCGGGCGCGGGCGGCGGGCGTGGTCGGCTTCGACACCGAGACTGACGCCCTGTCGGCCACCCACGCCGGCCTGTGCGGCGTGTCCCTGGCCGTCGGGCCCAATCAGGCCTGCTATATCCCGCTGACCCATGAAGCCGAGCCTACCGGCGACGGCGGCCTGGATTTCGGCGGGGACGTCAACGCGGACGGCGGCGGCTGCGCGCCGGTCCTGACCCAGATCGACAAGGCCGAGGCCCTGGCCCGGCTCAAGACCCTGCTTGAGGACCCGTCGGTCCTGAAGGTGGGGCAGAACATCAAATACGACCTCGCCGTCATGGCCCGGCGCGGCATCCGCGTGTCGCCGATCGAGGACACCATGTTGGTGTCGTATGTGCTGGAAGGCGGGCTCCACGGCCACGGCATGGACGAACTGGCCCGTCTGCACCTGGGTCACGAGCCGATCACCTTCAAATCGGTGGCCGGGACCGGCAAGAGCCAGAAGAGCTTCAAGCACGTCGAGCTGAAGCCGGCGACGGGCTACGCCGCCGAGGACGCCGACGTGACCCTGCGCCTGTGGCGGCTGCTGCGGCCACGCCTGGCCGCCGAAGGGCTGACCACCGTCTATGAGACGCTGGAGCGGGGAATGCCCGCCGTCCTGGCGGACATGGAGCTGGCCGGCATCCGCGTGGACCCCGAGCGTCTGCGCCGCCTGTCATCGGAGTTCGGGCTGAAGATGGCCGAGCTGGAGGCCAAGGCCCACGAACTGGCCGGCCGGCCGTTCAACGTCGGCTCACCGCGCCAGATCGGCGAGATACTGTTCGGCGAGCTGAGCCTGCCCGGCGGCAAGAAGACCGCCTCCGGCCAGTGGGGCACCGACGCCTCGGTGCTGGAAGACCTGGCCCTGACCCACGACCTGCCGCGCGCCATCCTGGACTGGCGCCAGCTCTCCAAGTTGAAGGGCACATACACCGACGCCCTGTCGGCGGCGGCCGATCCAAAGACCGATCGGGTCCACACCTCCTATCAGCTGGCGGCCGCCACGACGGGCCGCCTGGCCTCCTCTGATCCCAACCTTCAGAACATCCCGATCCGCACCGAGACGGGCCGTCAGATCCGCCAGGCCTTCATCGCCGCGCCCGGCCATGTGCTGATCTCGGCCGACTACAGCCAGATCGAGCTGCGCCTTCTGGCCCACATCGGCGACATCCCCGAGTTGAAGCGCGCCTTCAAGGCTGGGCTCGACATTCACGCCGCGACCGCTAGCGAGATGTTCGGCGTGCCGGTCGAGGGCATGCCGGCCGAGACGCGCCGCCGCGCCAAGGCCATCAACTTCGGCATCGTCTACGGCATCTCCGCCTTCGGCCTGGCAAACCAGCTGGGCATCGATCAGGGCGAGGCCGGGGCCTATATCAAGACCTATTTCGAGCGCTTCCCCGGCATCCGAGAATACATGGACCGCACCCGCGCGGAGGTGCGCCAGGCGGGCTTCGTCTCGACCCTCTTCGGCCGCAAGATCCACATTCCGGCGATCCACTCCAAGTCGGGCGCCGAGCGTCAGTTCGGCGAGCGGGCGGCCATCAACGCCCCGATCCAGGGCGCGGCCGCCGATATCATCCGCCGCGCCATGATCCGCATGCCCGGCGCGCTGCGAGACGCGGGCCTTCAGACCCGCATGCTGCTTCAGGTCCACGACGAACTGGTGTTCGAGGCTCCCGAGGCCGAGGCCGAGGCGGCGCGCGTATTGATCCGCCGCGTCATGGAGACCGCCGCCGAACCGGCTGTGGCGCTCAGCGTGCCGCTGGAGGTCGAAGCCAAGGCCGCCGCCAACTGGGACGAGGCCCACTGATCATGACCGACGCCTTCACCCCCGACCCCGACATCCGCGACGACCGCGAGGCCAAGCGCTACGCCCTGGACATCGACGGCCAGACCGCCGTGGTCATGTACAACGAGGCCGGCGGCGGCCTGATGATCACCGAGACCCTCGTGCCCGTTCCGCTGGAAGGCCGGGGCATAGCCAGCCGCATGGCGCGGCATGTGCTGGGCGACATTCGTCAACGTGGCCTGCTGGTCCTGCCGACCTGCCCGTTCTTTGCGGGTTATCTGCAGAAGCACCCCGAGTGGACGGACATCGTCCACCCGACCTATCGGATCATACTGGGTCTTTAGGCCTGGGTTGCTAGTTGGTCAGACGCGTGGGTCCGCCGCCCGTCGCACGATTGCCCACGCCTCCTGGCACTGGGACCGAAGACGAGGCGTAGTCGGCGTTGATCGCCAGGCGCCGGCCGCCCTCGACCCGCAGCTCACGAGATACGACGACCGTCCACGGCGTCGTATCATTCGAATTCTGCCCGCCCGGCACGATTAGACGTGTGCCTGGCGCATAGACCACGCCCTCAAGCCGCTCGATATTGTTGAAGTCCAGCTTGAAGTCGGCCGTGCGCGCAGGGTCGATGGCCAACACGAAGCCTGCCCAACCCTGAAGCTCGAGCAGGCCGCCCTGGTTGCCGGTCAGCGACAACCGATCAACCCGGCCGTCGGAGAAATCGACCTTCACGTCCTTCCAGAAGACCAGAGTTACGTTGTCGCCCTCGATCTTGGCGTTTTTCTTCAGCTGAAGCTCGCCGGACTTGAAGTGATGCACACCAGGCATGAAGCGCAGAGTGCCGTTCTCGATGTCGAAATGGCGGCAGTGAACGCCCGGCAAGACCGGCCAAACCTGAGCGGCCTTGTCCACCTTCACAGACGTAACCCCGGTGCACAGCGCCGGCGGTCCGCCCGCAAAAACACCGGCGAGGGGATCCGGCACCAGCGGCGCGTTCGATCCCGTCTGGCCAGAGGCCCCTCCGCCCTTGATCTTGCCGGACGCCTGGACCGCGGCGGCGTCGATCAACCCTTTTGGGTCCAACTGAATGTCGCGGTTGGAGTGGGTCAGGCAGGAGCGTGCGACGATCTCGCCGTCCTTCATGTGCAGGGCGTTGCCGCTGCTTTCGCTGAGCATCAGCACGCACAAGGGCGTGGCGCCAAGCTGTTCGGCGATGGCCTCGGCCTTGATGACGAATCCGCCGGGCGGCAGCATGTTGCCGAAGAACGATGTACGGCGCGCCACAAGGCTGACCTTGACGCCCGACCGGCCGTCGCGCGCCTCGATGAATTGGAAGTCAGCGGATTCGAGCGTCGCCGTCAGGTCCTTGGCCTGCTCCATCGTTCCGGCCCTGGCCCGCGTGAGCAGCTGTTCGTTGGCGCCGATGCGCATCTGGCCGGCCGTGTTCAGGGCGGCCGTGTCGGCCAGCTCCTGAAGTCTGCCGCGATCGTTCGTGAGCGAGCGCAGTTCGACCGCCACCAGCACGATCAGGATCAAGGCGGGGACGGACAGCCCGAAGATCAGCGCAACCGAGCCCTCGGTGCGGCGGCCAAGGCGACACAAGAGGGCGGCGAGATGGCTCGTCATGGGCATCCGACGCTTACGAGAACAGTCGTCTTTCTAAGCCACGGAAAATGAACAATTCCCTCCCGCCACTGCGAAACTTGACCGAATTCAGGCGTCGTGCGCTAAGAGCGCGATGATGGCTCAGACTTTCGACGTGCTGATTGTCGGCGCAGGAGCGGCCGGCATGATGTGCGCCATCGAGGCCGGCCGTCGCGGCCGCCGAGTGCGCATCGTGGACCACGCCCGCGCGCCGGGCGAGAAGATCCGGATCTCCGGCGGCGGCCGGTGCAACTTCACGAACCTTGGGACCGGGCCCGCGAATTTTCTGGGTGAGAACCCGCGCTTCGCCACTTCGGCCCTGCGCCGCTACACACCACGCGATTTCATCGCCAAACTCGATAAGGCGGGGGTCGCCTGGCACGAGAAGACGCTAGGACAACTGTTTTGCGATGACAGCGCGCGCCAGATCGTCGATCTGCTGACAAGCGAGATGAGGCAGGCGGGCGCGACATTGAGCTTGTCGACCGGCGTTCAGTCGCTGGATCGACGCGGCGAGCGCTGGCGGGTCGTGTTGTCCGATGGCTCTGCAGTCGAAGCCGCTTCACTGGTCATCGCGACAGGCGGGAAATCGATCCCGAAGATGGGCGCCACCGGCTGGGCCTATGAAACGGCGCGCGCCCTCGGTTTGACCGTGACCGAGACTCGTCCAGCACTGGTTCCGCTGACCTTCGAGCCTGGCTTGCTGGAGCAGACTCGCACGCTGGCGGGCGTCGCGGTCGACGCCGTCGCCGCTCACGGCCGGACGCGATTCCGCGAAGGCCTGCTGTTCACCCATCGCGGTCTGAGCGGGCCGTCGATCCTGCAGATCTCCAGCTACTGGCGCGAAGGCGAGGCGGTCACTGTCAACCTGGCCCCGGACATCGATCTGTTCGACGCCCTGCGCAAGGCCAAGGCGACCAACGGCCGGCAGGCGGTGCACACCGCGCTGGCCACGCACGTGCCGCGCCGGCTGGCGGAGTGGGTGGCGGAGCGCGAAGGGATGGCCGGCAATCTGGCGGATCAGTCCGACAAGGCGCTGCGCCGGCTTGAGACGGCGGTCAACGCCTGGACGCTCAAGCCGGTCGGTTCCGAAGGATACCGCACCGCCGAAGTCACTCTGGGCGGCGTGGCCACCGCAGACCTGGATCAGCAGACACTGCAGGCCAAGCGTCAGCCTGGGCTGTTCGTGATCGGCGAAGCGGTCGACATGACCGGCTGGCTGGGCGGTTATAATTTCCAGTGGGCCTGGGCCTCGGGCTGGGCCGCCGGCCAGTCCTGCTGAGCCGCGACTTTCTGACGCGCGCCATGATGGCGCCTTGATCTGAAGAACTCCGATTTGCGAGTGTGCCTAGCGCCTTGGTCGGGGCCAGAGCTTCCTGCTTGCCGCGATCATGGAGCCGGGCGCGCCCCGACCGTCAAGCTGGCCCAATCCGGCTGGTCGCGGGCCGCCCACCTCCCTCACGCAACTTGCGACGCCACGACGCATTTCCGCCGCTGGAGCCAGGTCTCATCTGCGAGGCTTGAGCCAAGGAAAGGCGACCCATGCCCCTGTTGATGTGTCCCAACGACAATGCGCCGATGCAGACCCTAGATCGATCCGGGGTCCAGTTCGACATGTGCCCGACCTGCCGCGGGGTCTGGCTAGATCGTGGTGAGCTGGAAAAGCTGATGGCCTCGGCGACCGAGGACGGTCGCGCCTCGGCGCCAGCCGCCCAGCCGATCCCCGCGCCCTATCCGCCGGCACAGCCCCATGCCCAGCCTTGGGGCGCGCCTCAGGGCTATCGCGACGATCGCCGCTACAAGGACGAGCGCTATCGGGACGATGAGTACCGCTACAAGAAGAAGAAGCGCGACAGCATTTTCGACATCTTCGACTGACCGGTCGCGGATGCAAAAAGGGCCCCGGCGGATCGCCGGGGCCCTTTCCGTTTGCGGGTCGCGCCGCGCCTATTCGCGCTGGCCTAAGAAGGCCAGGAGGAATTGGAACAGATTGATGAAGTTGATGAACAGGCTCAGCGCACCGAAGCCGGTCGCCACGCCCATCGCCGCCTGGTCGCCGCCCAGGGCGTAATAAGTCATCTTCAGGCGCTGGGTGTCATAGGCGATCAGGCCCGAGAACAGCAGCACGCCCACGCCCGAGATGATCAGGTACATGACGCCCGACTGGATGAACATGTTGACCACCATGGCGATGATCAGTCCGATCACGCCCATGATCAGGAAGGTGCCCATGCCCGTCAGGTTCTTCTTGGTCGTATAGCCGAACAGGCTCAGGCCGCCGAAGGCCGCTGCCGTCACCAGGAAGGTCGAGGCCACCGAGGTGCCCGTATAGCGCAGGAAGACGATGCCCAGGCCCGCGCCGATCGTGGCGACCACGGCCCAGTACAGCAGGTTCACCCCGCCGGCCGTCGGGTTCTTCATGAAGAACATCGAGCCGAACAGCATGACCAGCGGCGAAAATTGCACGATCATGCCGAGCGGCGTCAGGGCCACGCGGCCGTCCGGCTGCAGGCTGAACAGATACTGCTGCACCTCGGGCACGTTTCCGGTGAGATAGGCCAGACCCGCAGCGACCAGCAGGCCGATCGCCAGCTTGTTGTATATGCCCAGCATGAAGGCGCGCAGGCCCGCGTCCACCGACATGTCGGCGGTCTGCGGAAGCGGCCGGGCGTAGCCGTTATTGAAGTCGCTCATGGCGATATCGTCTCCTTGTCCGGGAAGGCTCCCGGGTCTTGCTCGAAATATCGGTCCGAGCGACCGCTCATGCAAGCGCAACGGCCCTTTCAGCACCTGGTTTCGCCCGCTACCAAGGGTCGCATGGTTCGACTGTTCACGGCCCTCGAAATCCCGCCGGATGTCGCGGACGCCCTGGCGCGCCGTCAATCCGGCCTGCCCGGAGCGCGCTGGCGTCCGGCCGAGGCGCTGCACGTCACCCTGGCCTTCTATGGCGAGGTGTCCGAGCGCACGGCCGACGACCTGGCGGCGGAGCTGTCGCGCATACCCGCCGGCCGGTTCGACATCGCCCTGAGGGGCGTCGGCGCCTTCGGCGACGCGCACCGCAGCCATACGCTCTGGGCGGGGCTGGAGCGCAGCGAGCCGCTGGCGACCCTCGCCGCGCGTTGCCACGCCGCCGGCAAGCGGGCCGGCATACCGATGGAGGCGCGCGACTACCGCCCTCACGTGACCCTGGCCTATCTGAAGCCCCAGGCCAATCCGGACCGGATCGGCGCCTGGATCACCGGCCACAATCTGCTGGTCTCCCCCCCCATCCCCGTCCTGCGTTTCGGCCTTTACTCCAGCGTGCTTACGTCTGACGGCAGCCAGTATGCGCTTGAAAGGGAGTATCCGCTTTGATCGCCGCACAGATCGCTCCTGGCCCGACGCGCGAGACCGAACGCCTGATCCTGCGCCCCACGGCGATGGAGGACTTTCCGCGCTGGGCGGAGGCCATGGCGCACGAGAGCGCCCGCTTCATCGGGGGCCCCATGGCGCCCGAGGCGTCGTGGCGCGGCTTCATGACCGTAGCCGGGGCCTGGGCTCTCACCGGCGTGTCCATGTTCTCAATGATCGACAAGGCCACGGGCCTGTGGATGGGCCGCATCGGCCCTTGGCGTCCCGAAGGCTGGCCGGGCAACGAGGTGGGGTACGGCGTCCATCCCGAGGCCCGGGGCAAGGGGCTGGCCTATGAGGCGGCGGTTGCGGCCATGGATTACGCCTTCGACGTGCTGGACTGGCCGGACGTCATCCATTGCATCGACCCGGCCAACGTCGCGTCCCAAGCCCTTGCGAGCCGCCTGGGCTCCTCGCTGATCGGCCCCACCAAACTGCCGCCGCCTTACGATCACGTGTCGCCGGACAAGTGGGGCCAGAGCCGCGAGCACTGGCGCGCGGCGCGTCGGTCTTAGGACGGGGCGGGCGTGACCTGACTGCGCATTTCGGTGGAATGCCGCCGCCCGGCCTTCGTAATCCGGCGGAACGACGAGCAGCTCAATCCTACCGGCTTTGGCGTCGCGCTCGGCGCCGCTCAATGGGTCGGCTGGAGGTCGATACAGAAACACCCCCGAAGCGCAAGCTCCAGGGGTGTCTTTTGTTTGGGTGCGGGAGCAGGATTTGAACCTGCGACCTTCAGGTTATGAGCCTGACGAGCTACCGGGCTGCTCCATCCCGCGGCAAACGGTCGTGTGAAGGAAGAGGGTTCAAGAAGCTCAACAATATCTGTCAGGTAGACCCGGCGACGACCTACTCTCCCGCGCCTTAAGACGAAGTACCATCGGCTCTGGAGGGCTTAACGACCGAGTTCGGAATGGGATCGGGTGGGGAACCTCCGACATAGTCACCAGGTCAACCGGACAGATATTGTTGAGAAGACATCGCCTTGGCGGCGTAAAACCGAATGAGTTTTGCTGAGAAACGATCAAGCCGATCGGATTATTAGTACCAGTAAGCTTCACACGTCACCGCGCTTCCACACCTGGCCTATCAACGTGGTAGTCTTCCACGATCCTCAGCGAAGCCTTGTTTTGAGGTTAGTTTCCCGCTTAGATGCTTTCAGCGGTTATCTATTCCATACTTAGCTACCCTGCTGCGCGGCTGGCGCCACGACAGGTCCACCAGAGGTATGTCCATCCCGGTCCTCTCGTACTAGGGACAGATCCTCTCAAGCTTCGAACACCCACGGCAGATAGGGACCAAACTGTCTCACGACGTTCTGAACCCAGCTCACGTACCACTTTAAATGGCGAACAGCCATACCCTTGGGACCTGCTCCAGCCCCAGGATGTGATGAGCCGACATCGAGGTGCCAAACTTTGCCGTCGATATGGACTCTTGGGCAAAATCAGCCTGTTATCCCTAGAGTACCTTTTATCCGTTGAGCGATGGCCCTTCCACGCGGGACCACCGGATCACTATGGCCGACTTTCGTCTCTGCTCGACTTGTCAGTCTCGCAGTCAGGCGGGCTTATGCCATTGCACTCGACGACCGATTTCCGACCGGTCTGAGCCCACCATCGCGCGCCTCCGTTACACTTTAGGAGGCGACCGCCCCAGTCAAACTACCCACCACGCCATGTCCCGGGACCGGATAACGGTCCTCGGTTAGACGTCAACGACAGTAAGGGTGGTATTTCAAGGATGGCTCCACCAGAGCTGGCGCCCCGGCTTCATAGCCTCCCACCTATCCTACACATACGGTCGCTAACGCCAAGGCGAAGCTATAGTAAAGGTTCATAGGGTCTTTCCGTCTGACCGCGGGAACCCCGCATCTTCACGGGGAATTCAATTTCACTGAGCCTGTGCTGGAGACAGTGGGGAAGTCGTTACGCCATTCGTGCAGGTCGGAACTTACCCGACAAGGAATTTCGCTACCTTAGGACCGTTATAGTTACGGCCGCCGTTTACCTGGGCTTCAGTTCGGAGCTTGCACTCCTCCCTTTAACCTTCAGGCACCGGGCAGGCGTCAGACCCTATACGTCGCATTGCTGCTTCGCAGAGCCCTGTGTTTTTGCTAAACAGTCGCTACCCCCTGGCTTGTGCCACTCATTCTTGGTTGCCCAAGGTGAGTCACGCTTATTCCGAAGTTACGCGTGCAATTTGCCGAGTTCCTTCAGCACAGTTCTCTCAAGCGCCTTGGTATGCTCTACCTGACCACCTGTGTCGGTTTCGGGTACGGTCTCTGCTGGAGTTATTTCCAGGGACAACGCCACCGCCGGGAGAAATCCAATAATCCCCGACGACTTATGCCATCCGTCACTTCCAGCTGGTGCAGGAATATTTACCTGCTTCCCATCGACTACGCTTTTCAGCCTCGCCTTAGGGGCCGACTAACCCTGCGCAGATTAGCTTTACGCAGGAACCCTTGGTCTTTCGGCGACAGTGTTTCTCACACTGTTTATCGTTACTCATGTCAGCATTCTCACTTCCGATACCTCCAGCCGACCTCACGATCGACCTTCACCGGCTTACGGAACGCTCCGCTACCGCTTGCAGTAAACTGCAAACCCATACCTTCGGCGCACGGCTTTAGCCCCGTTACATTTTCCGCGCAGGATCGCTTGATCAGTGAGCTGTTACGCTTTCTTTAAAGGATGGCTGCTTCTAAGCCAACCTCCTGAT